>WTAT01000147.1 GCA_013139415.1 Desulforhopalus sp. | reverse complement strand
TTACGTATATAGACTGTGGAGTTATTATTTTCATCCCATTTCAGGAGGTGGAGATTTTCCATTTTTGAATTTAGTAGCTGATCAGGAAACATCTTCACACTTGTCAAGCTTCCAAAACATAACAATGCCATAACAAACCTTAACCAATTTAAACAACCCTCTCCGCCGCAGAAGGGGCTATTCTTTAACCGACACGTTCTTTTTATACGACATTGTGGTTCTTGATTGCTGCTTCTATATGCTTAATTTATCATTAAGGAGTCTTGGTAGGGCAAAGGTTGTAATCTCCTGCAAATGTCAATCAAAAGGGATTGATTTTTAAGATAACTGTTCAATTGAAGGTGAATTGGATACCTCGTAAACTTTACCTTAAAGAGGTGGTTCGTATGGAAAAAAAGACTGGGCTCATAACACTTCTGTTGGTTTGTCTTTTCTCTTTCTTTTACTATCAAGGGACAATTTCTCCAGCATATGGCGGGGAGCTTTACCAAAAAACCAAGACTGACCCGAGAGACATCTATCTGGACTTAGAGGCAATATGCGGTTGTGAAGGTTTGCCGTATGAATTCATGATTCCAAAAGAAGAATATATAAAAACAAAAATAGACCCGAATGACATTTATCTTGATTTAGAAGCTTTTTGTAGCGAAGACATGCCATACAAATATCTGATTATCCCTGGAGATCATATAAAAACAAAAATTGATTACAAAGAAGAACGTAAATTTGGCTTTGAAGAAATGCTCAGTGAAGACCCTACCAGCTTGATAATTAAGAGTAAAGAATAGAGGATGTGAGGGAGTGTGAGGCCTGAGTTGATTTGTGCCCCTACTCCCTCTATTCTGCAGGTACTTTAAATTAAGGTCTGACTGCTCGTACTTTGCCTGTTTTACTCTTTAAATATTCAAAACCAGAACCGCCACAAAGAGGATAGGCGTGCCATTCTCCGGCTTCCCCTTTTCGCCCCAATAGCTACCTGTTGAGTGCCACATCTAATATCTGTATATCTCAAATGGTCCTCAGAGTGAACTTTCTACTGTATATCTGCACTATCTATCTTCTGACGAATAAGCTGCAGGTCCTGCCAGGATGCTTTCTTGAGTTCAGGATGCTTGAGGAGAAGAGCAGGGTGAAAGGTGGGCATAAGGGGAATATTGAGGAGGGAGTAAAATTTCCCTCGTAAGGCAAAAAGCTGTTTGTCTGATTTGAGGAGATACTGACTGGAGGCTTTCCCCATCGTACAGATAACTTTAGGTTTCAGTATTTCGATCTGCCTGAGAAGATAAGCCAGGCATGATTGGATTTCATCCTTTGTGGGCACCTTGTCTGAGGCCGGGGGGCATTTGACAATGGGACAGATACAAACGTCTTCCCATGTTAACTGGATCGCAGCAAGCATTTTTGTGAGGAGTTCCCGGGCCTCATTACTCATAAGCCCGGAGGAATTCTTTTTTTCGGAGTAATCCCAGTCACTGATAATAAGAAGTTCAGGCCTTTTTATCCCCATACCTTCATTAAGAAGAGCTGTATCCTTTTGTTGCTGGAGAGCACAGCACTGACATGTTTTTATTTCATCTTGAATCTCAGACAAGGTGAGGGATGAAATTCTGTTATTCTCTGGAGAACTGTCTAGAGTCTTTTTTTTCTTTTGTTTAAGGATCTTTGGCCGAAGAAATGATTGCAGTTCTTCTGTGAACGGATAATTGAGGTTACAGGCATCATGAAAAGCAAGAAGGTTTTTTGTGTCGGCAACAATCTTTTGCAGGGAATCGTGTTCCGTCATATCGTTTTCCTGCCAGGAATATTTTTCATCCAGGGTTCCAGCTTTTCTCGTGCCAGCTCTGCACGATACTTACCACGGAATCTTTTCGGAATTTTCTTTCCTTTCCCTGTCGGCAGAGGAGGAAAAAGACCGAAATTGATGTTAGACGGTTGAAAGTGTTTAGGCTCAGTGTTTGTGAGGTGATGTGACAGCGATCCCAGTGCTGTCTCCAGTGGAGGCAGTATAGGTTCTGTGTTATGCAGAAGAGAACTGGCATAGAGTCCTGCCAGCAACCCAATGGCTGTTGACTCAATGTATCCTTCAACACCTGTTATCTGGCCGGCCAGCATAATATCGGGCCGGTTTCTGAGTTGGAAAGTGGGAGTCAGAACATAAGGTGCTTGCACAAAAGTGTTGCGGTGAATACTGCCAAGACGGGAAAAATCAGCCTCTTCCATACCTGGAATAAGTCGGAAAACTCGTTTCTGTTCCGGATAGGTTAACTTGGTCTGGAAGCCAACCATGTTATAATACGTGCCTTCCCTGTTTTCCTGGCGCAGTTGGACAACGGCATAAGGATCCTTGCCAGTCCTCGGATCCGGCAGGCCAACAGGTTTCATCGGCCCAAATCTCAAGGTGTTCTCGCCCCGTTCACACATTATCTCTATAGGCAGGCACCCTTCAAAATATTTCGTTTTTTCAAATGATTTCAGCGAAACTTTCTCGGCACCGGCAAGAGTTTCTATAAATGTATCGTACTCTTCTCTGGTCATTGGACAGTTGAGGTAATCTCCAGGGCCATCATCATATCGCGAAGCCTGGTATATGATGTTCATGTTCAGTGAATCTTTCGAAACAATAGGAGCAATGGCATCATAGAATGAAAGCTGGTCCTGGCCAGTCAGTTTTTCGAGCGATTCAGCGATGGCCTCAGAAGTGAGGGGGCCGGTGGACAGTATCGTAAGAGAGGAGCCGGGTTCGGGAAGGCTGGTTATTTCCTGGCGTTTAATACTAATATTTGGGTGGGAGGCTATTTTTTCAGTAATACATGCAGCAAAAAGATCTCGATCAACTGCCAGGGCCTTTCCCGCCGGAACGTGTGTCTCTTCAGCGGCTTTCATGATGAGTGAGTCAAGCCGCCGCATTTCTTCTTTAAGAAGACCTATGGCAGAATATGGATCATCAGAGCGGAAAGAGTTGCTGCAGACTAGTTCCGCAAGGTCGGGCGAGGAATGGGCTGGGCTGAATCTATGCGGCTTCATGTCATACAGGACAACATG
>WTAT01000630.1 GCA_013139415.1 Desulforhopalus sp. | reverse complement strand
GGCTCTTTTCTCTTTATCCTGTTTCTGCAACAAAACAACCTGCCTATACTCTCGGCCTGTAGCCCCCCTGCCCCAGGACTGAACTACCCCTCCTCTTTACCTGGGAACCAAGACTATCAAGCCCTGTCCTGCCCAAAATGCTGTGGAATAATCTTGAAATTTGATTATGATCAGAAATGTTATTCTACAATCAAAAAGAATGTCAAAATGTAAGTACTGTCCCAGGTGAGCAGGTTGTTGGTATTACATTTCTGACCTTTTGGCGAATAATCTACCGGTGCCAGTTGATGGAAAGCTCATATCTCAAAGCCTCAAAGTCAGGCCTGCCAGATCGGCGTAATTTTACCCACCTGCTCCGGCGACTGCAGGATATTTAATTGGCTATACCGTAAACTGCCTGTTGCAGAGAAGGGAGAAAAAATGAAAATAATAGTAGCGGATCTGGAAGGTGTTTTTTTACCGGAGATTTGGATTAGTGTTGCAGAAAAGACTGGAATTGAAGGGCTTAAGCTGACCACTCGGGATATCAGTGATTATGACGTACTCATGACCAAACGACTCTCAATCCTAAAAGAGAACAATGTTAAGATTCAGGACATTAACAAGGTGATTAGCAGCCTGGAACCTCTTGATGGCGCACTGGATGTCTTAAATTGGATCAGGGAAGAGTCGCAGATTATTATTCTGTCCGATACATTTGAGGAATTTGCCAGGCCTTTGATGAAAAAATTACATTATCCGGCACTGTTATGCCACAACTTAACCGTTGATGGTGGGGGTAATATTACCGGGTACAACATCCGGATCGACAATCAGAAAAAAAAGGCGGTCAAAGCATTAAAAGGACTGAATTATCATGTGATTGCATTTGGGGATTCTTACAATGATATAGGGATGATCCAAGAGGCAGATCAGGGGTTTTTCTTTAGCCCGCCTGATTCAGTGGTTACCGATTACCCCGAGATACCGGTGACGAGGAATTACCAGGAACTAAAAACCATGATAAGCTCAGCATTAAAGTCGGCGTGAAAACACCACGTTTTGTGCCCCCTGCACAAATTTTACCAGAGTTGGCATAGGAGGGAGTATTTTCAGGTATTCTATGACTGGAAGAATACCTGAAAAAACTTGTTTGTGGATTACACTCAGGGCTATGTTTTCATTTGCCCAAAGGTCAGATCTGATACTCCAGTTCCTGCCCCCTATACTGCAGGCATATCAGGGTAATGTCATCCGCCTGGTGCGCTTTTCCTTTGAATCGTCTGACATCGTCTGCCACAGCTGAAACAACAGCCGGTGGTTCACCCAACTTTTCACCCTCGAGAAAATCCCTGAACCTTTCAACTGTATAAAAATCGTCATTTGGGCCAATCGCTTCGGTTACCCCATCAGTGTATACAAGTATGGTATCACCCGGTTTCATCTGGATGCGTCCTTCATCATAAACAATCTCGTCGGAGACCCCTATGACGGGACCATGCTTATCTTTAATGAGCTCGTACGAGCCTTCGTTTTCCTTAAAGAATGGCGGGTTGTGTCCGGCGTTGGTATATACCAGAAGGCCTGATTTGATATCCAGAATAGCAATGAAAAGAGAACAAAACATGCTGGCGGGATTATGAACACTAATTTGCTGATTGACCTGGCGAACGATCTCAGCCGTTCGATTTTTTCCGCCATAGGCATGATCCCGAAGCATTGTTTTGGCCACAGCCATGAAAAGAGCCGCCGGAACGCCTTTTCCTGAGACATCCCCAACACAGAAGCAGAGTTGATTCTTCCTGATAAAGTAATGGTCATAAAAGTCCCCCCCAACCTCAAAGGCCGGTTCACAGAGGGCACAAAGAGAGAATTCAGGTTCCTCGGACAGAGTAGCCGGCAGAAGGCTCATCTGTATTTCTCGACCTATTTGCAGCTCCTCCTCCATCCTTTTCCTCGAAGCGGCCAGGGCATCAGCCATTCTACGCTGCTGGGTAACTACCCTCAGTGCAAGAATTACAGATTTCTGGGAATCACTCAATGAAAATTCCGAACAACTGATTTCCAAAATTTCCAGTTTCCCTTGAAGCTCGGCCTCGAATTCCCGCCGGTTATACTCACTTGCGAGCAACTGCTGGATCGGTTCCTCAGTAGAGTCCACAGAGATACCCTGGGCTTTTAAGGGGAGAAGCTCCGACAAATCAGAACCTAAAATTGAAAGATGGCTTCTGCCGACAAGATTATCAAAGGCCTTGTTGCACCAACGGATTTCACCGGTTCCATCAGTCCAGATAATGGCGTCCTCGATCTCACTGAGCGCCACCTCCATTTTCCCGATGGTCTCACGAAGTTCGTCGATAACCGATAACAGGGGAACCTGTGATTCAGAGAGCGATGATGGTGGTGCAAGCGCCTGATCAACAGGTATGAGCTTTGCGCCGATCAAAAAATTATCATCAACCTTCTCCACCACAATGAGATGTCTGGTCCAGCGCCTTCGACCATCTCCCATAACCACCGCAGCCTCAACCACGTGATCGGAAATCCGGGATTTTCCGGTAACAAGGAATCTGGAGAATCCCATATTGTGAGAGTCATGGAAGGCGGTGGGGATGATTCGATTGAGGCTTGAGCCAATGAGTTCTTCGGTCCATTGGTAGGTTTTGAAAAAACATGGGTTGGCATATACCACCAGGCCGCTGCGATCAGAAATAACCACCGGAGCGTCCTGGATTTTTTTCAATTCGTCTATTTTGTTCATATGGTAACCTGTTTTCAGTTTTACATCACTCGCACTGCATTTGGATCACAAGCTACGGCAAAATATCACCATTAACAATGGATATGTTATTGGACACATCCTTATCTATTACTTTATGCAACATGCCAACATAAAAGTCATTGCCAATCAACAGATTATCTGCAAATCTTTCCACACAAGAAAGACAAACGATCCAGTAGCACCGGATATAGCCAAAAATAAATCAAGATCTTTTCTTTGCTCTTTCAATGACTTATCAATAGTCGTCACTACATGGCAAGATGAGAGAAAAAGCCGGAAATTTATTTATATCCACTTCTAGAGCACATAAATTATTTGGTCCGGTAATTTGTCATTTTTTTATTAACGATAGACAAGAGACACTAAAAAAACTGATTGTATCAGCCAGGATAGAAGCGTAGTACCCTAACGTATCCTAAGGAATATTTTCAAAATATTGACTAAAGCATCACGCTTTTTTCTTGATTTCCTATCAGACATAATTATCATTTTAGGCACAGTTGTTCAATTAAGTTAGATTGCTATAAGATAACTTGTCACAAGATAAATCCAAATCTGCTGAAAGGCAGGGCCAATCTTATTTGCAGTTACAGGCTCACTTCAAATGCCCTATCGGGCGCAGATTCATCTAGGAGCTTGTCCGAGAATAGGCATTTTGTTCAAAATCGAGAAATTTTAAAAAAATAAGCACAGTCATATGTGTGATATTGCGAGCATTATTTTTTGGGAATTCCGAAGAGTTTGGGCAAAAGGGCATTCTCGGACAGGCTCCTAGACAGAAATATTAGCGAACAGAGTACGAGACTGTCCGGTCGCTGCTTCTGATTACGCTGCCTGTAAATCGGTCGTTTCTATTTGTTGACACACTAACACCCCACAAGGGGGTACTAAAAAGAGCACCCCTCAAGGGGGTACTAAAAAGAGCACCCCACAAGGGGGTATTGAACTGAATGACAGGAAATCTGGAG
>WTAT01000259.1 GCA_013139415.1 Desulforhopalus sp. | reverse complement strand
TTACAAAAACTGGATCAGGGAAAGGCTGTTTGAAAGGATGCTCTGACTGATTTTAATGGATTGGGAAGATAGGCTGAGACAAAAATCATAACCCTTTTACAGATTGTACAAAGTAGAGGATCTTTGCCTTGAAATATTGTTTGTCTTTCCCTCCAGTTTTTCATTTTCTTTTCGGTGGGTGGCGTTACAAGAAGTGTATCGGTTATCCTTTTGTACTTGGGCCCAAAAGCCGGATCCACCCATCTTTTCGGCCAGAAGATAAATCTTTATAGATTCTTTCGTTGTCTACTCCTGCAGAAAAAAGGGCATCACTCTGCAAATCTAGACTTTGACTCCCATCACTTTTCGATACCCGGACATCCAATAAACATCTTGTAATCACCTCACCAGAAAACATAAAATCACACCAACAACCTTGTATTGATTTTCTTAATGGCTTTTCTTGTTGTTAGTGCAACAATAATAGATACGTTACCTGGGTACCAGATAAACGTTCGTTTTTCTGGTAGCAGGGGAAAGTTTCAAAGAAATAAATCGGAATGAGTACCGGTACGGTAGAAGGTCGCTGTCTCGTCTTCGACAGTGTAGATCAGGAGCCAGTCTGGTTGGATATGGCACTCTCGGTACCCGCTCCAATCTCCACTAAGGTTGTGAGGTCGGCAATCGCTGGGAGCATCACCACTTTCGCAGATTGTATTAATGATAAACTCTAATTTGTGGGGCTGCTTACCTCTTTTCTTTTGTTTCTTGAGGTCTTTTTTGAATCGGTTGGTGAATTGAGGTTTACGCATTAGTTAGAAATTTACTCTTCTCCCCACATATCAGAGATAGCCTCTTTTGCATTGGAATAACTGGTTGTTTTTTTAGGATTCTTTGCTTCTTTAAAAGATTCTAAAGTGTCGGCATTAGGAATCCTTGCATCAAAAGGTAATCCTTGCCGCATAACCAGTTGACGAAAAGTCATCTTCATGAGATCTGTAGTAGAGAGCCCTATCTTCTCAAGAACACGTTCACCTTGTTCTTTTAGGGACGTATCTATACGTGCTTGTATTCTGCTAGTAGTCATACCTACACTGTACTCCACTTGGAGCACGTGTCAATTTTTTTTGTGTGAGGTGGTCGTTCTTTAAGATCTCCCCCGGTTTTTTTCACTCTCGATCCTTACTGCCAATTGTTGGCGAATCGCAAGGTTTTCGGCAGCGAGATTCGAAGTGACCTTGAACTTCGACCATATAAACAAAACAAGATTTCCAAGCGTTTTCATCATGATTATCGCTTGGCGAGCGTTGCAAATTTGTCTATAATTTCCGAAAGTACGAATAATTGCGAAGGACAGGTCCTACCCACGTGTATAACACAGGCGATTCCTTCGTAGTTCCGAAGGGAACCCGAGTAACCTGGATTGTCGAAGAATACGCCATAAAGATATTCGTTTCCGCGGCTCACCTCGAAGGCGAGTAACCGAAACTGTTGAGAGTTGTTCAAAGAAAAATGACCGCAAAGCTTATGAGCTCTGCGGCCATTTTTCTTTTCAGCGTGTTGCTTTTTAAAGCAGCCAGCTTTCCAGCGATAGGATGCATCTTCGAAACGATCCGGTCGGAAATCGTCTAGCGACAACTCCGGTTTTTGCCCCAGAACAAGCTGAGACATAACGCGCCCCATCATCGGGGCCATCTGGAAGCCATGGGCCGAGAAACCGCAGACATGGAACAAGCCGGAGACTTTAGTGGATTCACCAACAATCGGCACCTTGTCTGCAAGGCAGCCTTCAAAGGCAGCCCAACAACGCATCATCTGGGCATCGCGCAGGCCAGGGAGAATTTCTATCATGATCTTAGAGGCCTTCGCCATCTGCATTGGATCAATCCAGATTTTTTCCTTCTCAAGATCGTGGGGTGAACGATAACCGCCGCCGACGATAATGGTTCCGTTCTGGGCGGCCATGAGGCCTAGCAGACGTCCGGTAAGCCCAAGAGAGGTGCCGGCCATCATGTCGGGCATGCGATCTGTGACCATCATGGTTGGTGCGGCAGCGAAAACAGGCAATGGATCGCCGAGCATTTCAGAAAATCTTCCTGCCCAGGCGCCGGTACCATTGACCAGCATTTCACCTTCGTATTCCTTGCCACCACTGGTCCTAACTTTAAACCCACTTGCTGTGGTCGTGGCCTCCACTACGCGGGTATGTGAAAAGATTGTTACGCCTTCTCTTTCTGCTGTAGTCGCATAAGCCTTGGACGTGAGCATTGGATTGGCAAGGCCGTCAGTATAACATACCAGCCCACCAACAATGTGGTCAGACACATTGGGGGACATGCGAAGCACTTCTTCGCGGTCGACAACCACCTCGTGGTCGTACCCCAGGCTGTTGAGTTTTTCCTGGCGCTTTACAAGTACTTCCATGTCTGCATCACTTTCTGCCAGACGAAGGCGTGGGGAAACGAAAAAGCCGCAGTCCGAAAACACGGTCTTGCTATGATGGTCCCACATTTTGCGGGCCTCAAGGGCAAAAGAAATCTCACGGATATCACGCCCCTGGCAACGAACTCCACCGGAGTTGTTGCCGGAGGCATGTCTGCCCGGAATATTTTTTTCAAAAATGATGACCGATTTACCTTTACGCGCCAATTCAATGGCTGTGGAGCACCCCATTATACCGCCACCTACAATAAGTACATCAGCTTTCATCGATCTCTCCCAGTTTCGCATTTGCCAGTTCCTGCAGACTTACGGGTTTAATCGGTGGTCTCAGGCGATGTTGTCTTATTTCCATAGCCGGAATGCCAGAACCTTTTGCAATAAGTTCGAATACTGCCGAACCGCACATACGTCCTTGACACGGTCCCATTCCGCAACGGATGATGGCCTTAATTTCGTTGTGGTCAGAATATCCCTGCTCCACAAGGTCACGAATACGACCGGCGGTAACACCTTCACAGCGGCAGACGATTGCATCATCTGGTATGGAGAATAAATCTTCCCGCGGTGCGTAGAGTGCATCGATAAATGGGCGTGGCAGCAGTTCCTTTTCGAGATCCTGACGAACAGGGGCTGACTGTTCTTCGTACTCCGCTTTGCTGATTTGGTGCATTTCCCTGGCTATTGTCAAGGCTGTGAGTTTTCCTTTAAATTCTGCGGATTTCGCACCATGGACGAAGTTGCCGTCACCCGCAACAAATACGGAAGCCAGGTTCGTACGACCATCAACGGTCACTTCTGGGTGCCAGAAACGTTGTACAGGGTCCCAGGTATGTGCACACCCGACCTGACGCAGTAACGAAACGTTAGGAATGATACCTTCATTGACCAGCAGGGTCGTTGCGTCAAAGGTGAGTTCCCTTTTCCCACAGGTGACTTTAACCTGCTGCAACCGGTCTTTCCCTGCAGCTCGAAGGTTCTTTACATTCCTATGTACCGGCACCTTCTTCTTCATGGCGGTGCGATGTACTTCTGCAATCAGTTTAACGCCCTTCATCATAAAGCCGAAGCGCTTCAGTGCTTCAGGCATGTGCTTCATAGCCGGAAAAATCTGCTTGAGCGGGGTGGTATCCAAAATCGCTGTAATGGGAGCAGCCAGTGCAAAAAGGTGTTCGGCAACAAGCCAAAGCAGGGGACCACTTCCTGCCAGAACAACCGGTTCAGTAGGAGAGAGACTGGAGTCTTTGAAAAGATTTGACATACCGCCACAGGTCATAACACCTGGCAGTGTCCAGCCTGGAAACGGAACAGGACGCTCCATGGCACCGGTACTGAGTACAAGATAGTCAGCACTGATCCTTCTTGAGGCACCATCGTGGGACAGATATACGTTACCGGTGGGTTCTGCCTGCCATACGCGGGCCTGAGGTAGGTAGTCCAGAGTGGCCTCCTCAAAAGCTTTGACAACGTCCAGACCGGCTGTGTAATCGGCACCCAAAATAGAGTGCTGCTTGGGAGACGCCTTGGTAATGTTGCGGTAAATCTGACCTCCAGGGCTGGCCTGATCGTCCAGAACGACAACATCCAGTCCCTTGGAAGCAAGCTCTGTACTACATGCAAGACCGGCAGGACCGGCACCAATGACTATAGCATCGTATTTATTCTTCATTTTTTCTCGTCCATCAAGACATGCTGCCGTTTAACACGCATACCTTCCAGTACAGGTTCAAGACATGCCTGACAGTTTTTAATGCCATTAATTTCCACCAGACACTCAAAGCACACTCCCATCAGGCAATATGGCGCCCGTTTTTCACGGTCAGCCGCAGACTGGCAGAAATGGTCATCATCGTGCCCAAGCAAAGCCGCTGCCACAGTAACTCCGGCCGGCACCACATAGGCTTCCTCTTCGAGGTATATGGTTACGGTATCGACAGTGGCTAATGGATTGCTCCAGGTAAATTTACTGTTGACCTTACTCATTGATTACTCATTCGTTTGACTATTGTTATACCAGGTAAGGCTTGTCCCACATGACGAGATCCTGTCCCAGTCCTTTTTCCACGGCGCTTTCGTACATGGTCATTGCCCAGGCGATATCCTGAAGAATCATCCCATTGGAGATGAAATACTTTTTCTTATCACTGTTCTTGTCCAGACTTGCAAGACCGGCGGCAATTTTACCCAGATCCTGAATGTCGCTTTCCTTGATTTCACCACTATCTACCAAGTTATGCAATTGGATGTGCGGGATGGTACGCTCGTCTTCAGGCAACATAAGACCTTCAATTTTGTACGTCTTCTGCATTTCCCAGCTATCGGGGACAATGTAGGCGTTGCGCAGATAATTATCTTCAACATTAGCGCGGCCGGGAAGAGTCAGCAGAGAGCCCTCTTTGAGCCACTTGTCTTCAAACAATGGAGTATGATCCCCGGAAATAGCGGAGGTGATGACATCCTGCCCCTTCACTGCATCCTCAAATTTGGTAACCGGAGAAAAGTCAATGTTCAACTTGACGCTCAGGTCTTCACAAAAACGTTTGGCAGCCTCAGCATTGATATCAAACACAACGACGTTTTTAAGAGAAGGCAAAGCCTTGACTATTGCGGTAGTGCAGAATTTGCTAATCGGCCCAGCTGCAATCACACCAAGAGTCTCACTGTCATCACGGGCCAGGTAACGTGCACTCAGGCCGATAACTGCTCCTGTGCGCATTCCGCTGAGGACGTTGGCTTCCATGATGGCAAGCGGACGCGCAGTTTCAGCGTCATTCAGAGTCATCGTCAGGATAGATCGGGGCAGACCATGTTTTTTGGGGTTGTTCAGGTTGGAGCCGTACCATTTGTTGCCACAAACCTTGAAGCGGCCACCTAGGTAGCCAGGCAGGGACATGAAACGCTGGTCGGGACCACCCTTTGGCATACCCTCAAACTCTGGCTCTTTGGGGAACCAGATACGCTGACCGTGAGAGTTGCGGGTGGAACCACCCATAACATAATCGCCCTTGCCGAGCAGAGTAAAGGCTTCGTCCATCATGTCGATGCAGTGTTCCATGTCGGTAACACCTGCCGCGATCATGTCCTTTTGGGAGAGAAATTTAAAAACAAGCTGGGAAGAGGACATCTGACCCTCCATGTAAAATGTTAATAATTTGCTTTCCAAAG
>WTAT01000426.1 GCA_013139415.1 Desulforhopalus sp. | reverse complement strand
TGTGAGTGATATTAAAATTTTATTTACTGCGTGTTGAGTAGGAGTTGGTCTTTTCGTATTCTTCTCAATGTTCATGTGAAAACATAACTAAGGGAGCGGCTATGAGCAGAAATATAATATTACTATCCGATGGTACAGGGAACGGTGCAGCAAAGCGCAATAAGACAAATGTATGGCGACTGTATGACGCCCTTGATTTGCATCGTGATGACCAGATAGCATATTATGACGATGGTGTCGGGTCGCAGGAATTTTTACCATTTAAATTGTTAGGTGGAGCCTTTGGATGGGGCTTAAAAAAAAACATTCGCGAGTTATACAAGTTCCTTTGCCATAACTACAAACCCGGCGACAGGTTATATTTATTCGGATTCAGTCGCGGAGCGTTTACGGTGCGCATGCTGGCGGGCATGATTGACTTTTGTGGTATTTACAAAATAGATCACTATGATGAGCATGAATTAGATAAAGCCGCTAAAAACAACTATAATGCTTTTCGCTCTCATTTTAAAACCGGCCTTCTAACCAGTCTAGTTCGTAAAAAATTTGGTAGAACAGAGCCACTTCCCACTGAACACAAACCAAAAATTGAATTTATAGGAGTTTGGGACACTGTAGACGCATATGGTCTGCCCATAGATGAGCTGGCATATGTCTGGGATAAGCTGGTCTACCCAATGTATTTTCCAGATTTCAGATTGTCTGAAAATGTAAAAAAAGGGTGTCATGCCTTATCAGTTGACGATGAGCGTAAGACTTTTCATCCTGTGCTGTGGGATGAAAGCACTGAGACTGATCCCACGCGGATCGAGCAGGTCTGGTTTCCTGGGGTTCACTCGGACGTGGGGGGCGGATATCCTGAGTATCCCCTGGCCTTGGTTGCACTTGACTGGATGCTGACGAAAGCTGAGGCGAAATCAACAGAAATGGGTGCACCAGGGTTACACCTGATCAAACAACGCCGGGAGGAAATTAGCAAACATTCCGACTGGCATGGGCCTCAACATGATTCCCGTGCATTGGCGGGAGTATATTATCGTTATAGTCCACGGGATATAGAACAGCTTTGCAACAACACACATGATAACATCCTTATTGAAAGGCCAAAGATCCACCGTAGCGTGATGGAGCGGATTGGCTGTAATGTCGTTCCCTATGCTCCAACAGGTCTCCCGGAGCAATATGATGTGGTCATAACGCGTGGTAAAGATGACGCAGATGATACTGATCCCAACCCTGTGTTTGAGATTCCTGGCGAATGTAAGCAACGCCGTGATAAGATGCTTGAAGTTCTTGACATTATTAAATTACGCAAAGGGTTATATTTTGTCATGCTATTGACTACACTAGCTTTTTTTGTTTCGCCATTCCTGCTTGGCTGCTTTGGAAATGATCAGTGCACTTCTACAGACGGTTACTTTGATAAAATCCTAGAACTGGCGCTGACGGTCCTCCCGGATTTCACAGTATCTTGGATTAAGGTTCTTAGAGATAAACCTGGTCTTTTTTATTTCCTCATTGTGTTGTTTGGTGTTTCTTCGTATCTGAAGAGTATGGCCTGGGACAAAACTCAGCTGATTGCAAATAAGGCCTGGGCTGTGTTGAAAAGTAAAGATTGACAACAGTTCCGGCATGGACGAAGAAACTCTGGGTGATGTATTCGAACCTTTCTTCTTCAGCGTTTAACCAGAATCAGGTTTTGCGCAACAGATTCTTGAGGTCAGCGAAAGGTGTCTGTGTAGCTGTCTCCCCCTCCTCTTTATCTGAATTTTCAGTGGGTAACCATTCGGCATCCAGGTCGCGGGAGTGCTCGTTGTCGTGGCAGTAAATGCACAAGAGTTCCCAATTGCTACCATCGGGCGGATTGTTTTTATAATTGTGGTCTTTGTGATGAACCGTCAACTCTTTCAGTTTCTTCCCGGTAAAATCACGACCGCAACTCGCACAAACCCACGGAAAAATCTTCAACGCCTGTTCTCGATACTCAACTTTTTTCATCTTCTCCCTCTCCGCAATAACACCAAGGAATAACAAATAAAATATGCTGCATAGCAGGGATGCTTTAAGACCAGCATCGTTTCATTCCCAAATCGAGCCCCTTATCATATCAAACCAGGCTCCTTACCGATATAGATGCTCTCGAGTCGGCGGCATGGTAGATGGGCCTTTCTGGCCATGTTTGGTGGCCACGGTCTGAAAAATCCGCAAAGACCCATCCTGGAAGGCAAATGACACCCCAGCAAGATAGGCGATCCACATCCTGTAACGTTCCTCCCCAACCAGCTCAATTGCTTTGTCTTTGTTGGCCTCCAGACGCCGGCACCATAATCTGGTGGTACGCGCATAGTGTTCCCGCCATGCCTCAACATCATGGACTTCGAATCCACAGGCCTCTATTTTAGAGAGAGTGTGTCCTATATGATCCAACTCTGATCCGGGGAAAATATACTTGAGGATGAACCTCCTTCCCAGAGTAACTCGAGCAAACTTCCTTTTACTATGCTTTGCTCGCCGGGTAATGCCATGATTGAGAATCATGCCACGGTCGCGCAGGAGGCTATATAATTTATTAAAATAGGATGAGTAGTTGGCTATGCCAATATGTTCATACATACCAATACTGGAGATTTTATCATACTCACCTGTTAATTCCCTGTAATCGCGGAGTTCAATTGTGATGCGATCTTCTAAACCCAGCCTGCCAATTTTTTCCAAAGCAAAATCATGCTGCTTCTGTGAGAGGGTGACACCGTGGCCAATAACCTTATAGTTTTTGACGGCATGGCACAGTAAGCCTCCCCAGCCACAACCGATATCAAGAAAGCGATCGCCTGGTTGAAGACAGAGTTTACGACAGATCATGTCAAGCTTGTTTTGCTGGGCCTGTTCCAGATCCTGTTGCCAGGAAGTAAAGTAGCCACAGGAGTACTGCATTTCAGGATCCAGAAAGAGATCATAAAACTCGTTGGAAAGATCATAATGAAACTGGATAAATGATTTTTCATCTCGAGCAGATTGACTGCGACCTATATCATCTCCACAAAATTGATGGTCGAGTTTAGTATCGACTTTTTTTGCAAACAAAAGAGGAATTGCCTGCCTGAGCAGGTATCCTTTTTTAAGTCGTTTTTTGATTTGATTGGAACTTACCCCTTTGGTTCGAGAACCACGGCTGCGCAGCATTTCATAAAAATCGATCAGATCACCGCCGCAAAAGTCAATATTCCCGGAAGCATACTGACGAAGGATATTTTCAAGAGTTGGCCTTCGCAAAATCGTCCCTAACACCTCAGGCCCTTTAATCGCAATACTCCACTGCTCTTTGGCATTATCTCCCAAAGGAATGTAAGAACCGTCCCATAATCGTATACAAATATTTGCGTCAGCTGTTTCAGCAATATGTGAAAAAATTCCCTTGGCAGCATTAAGATATTTTCTATCAGATATATGATTTGACATAAGTATAGGCGATGGTCATATGAAATTATTTTTGGGGTAGCTACACGGAAGCTTTATAAGGTGCAGCCAACTGCTCTTCTCTCCACATTTTTGATCTCGATGTCTTTTGAACAACACCGTTTAACAGGATCGAATCCCATTTCTACAAACTGGCCGATCCCAATCATCTAGTGCCTTACCTAAGGGGTACTGAAAAGATACCTGGCTTATTTTCCCGTTTACCGGGGTTAAAAACTATTTGACGGAGCCCACCCTGAGCTCTGATTTTCATCGTCAGGAAAAACCGGATTTACAAGAACTACCGGAGAGTGCCCCAGCTGGAATCGGGGTTGCCCCCCTGCTGAGCAGAGAGCTGCCTGATGGTAAGATTTTCTTAATAGCTGGACGATGGCATGTCCTGCAAGTAACTGCAGATATGTCAGAGGAAGCAAGGACTTTATCAAAATCTTTTCCACACTTATTACAGGAGAATCGGTAAATCGGCATATTGTTAATCTTTTTCTCGATTATTTTTATTTTTTAAAATGTCTCCCCATCAATTCAACCATTATACGAAATGATCAGCCATGATACGAAGAAAAAATAATTTAGTAAAGGTTCAGTAGTAGTACCAGATAGTTCCATATTCTTTAATCTGTTCACCATCCTTTCTCAATCGTCTAAGATAGTTGTATATTGAAACATCGGTGTATACGTAGGTATTGACAAGAGCAAGCTTTTTCTCCCAGGGATGAAATTCATAAACCCTTTTGCCATCGGGAAGAATGGAGATAACATCCCGGTTCTGGGCGGCCCGCAGATAATTTTTCCCCAGAAGCGGCACGTTGAAAACAATTTCATCGGTGCGCACCATTCCCGGCAGCAATCGCGCTTCCTCATGCTGTTCCTGGAGCAACCGGGCGATGGGAACCCGGTAAAGGTCAGTTTCTGCCTTTCCTTTAGTATTGAAGGTATAATAGGGGCTAACACCGATCAGCCGAAGTTTTTGTCGGAGAGCTGCTGTCTCAAAGCGGCGGGAGTTGTAGTAGGTAAAGACCAGCTGGTTATATACCCCAATCCCGAATCGGCGAAATTTCTGTACTGCGCTCATGGCATCCTGGGTGATTTCCGTGGTGTGCTCAAAGTGGGTCACGAGTACAATTTCCCTGCGGCCTGGTTCGTGGAAACGGGTTATCGTCCTGACCAGGCGTTCGGTTATGCGCTGTGGTAGAGTGACAGGAGTACGGGTACCGATTCGGATACGGATGACATGATCCATCTGTGCTAGACAGGAGAGGATTTCTTCGATTTTTTCACTGGCGAGCAGCAGGGGGTCGCCGCCGGTTATGAGAACTTCATTTATTTCCGGGGTATCCTCGATCCATCGCAGAGCCCGTTCGAGTTGTTTCTGTCCCAAAGCTGCATTTTCCGAATGGACATCCTCAATCTGCCAGTTGCGCTGGCAATAGACACAGATCTGCGGACAGGTGAGAATCGGTTTTAAAATGACGATATTTGGGTATCTCCTGGTAATTCCTTCAATCGGTGAGGTATCGTGCTCAATCATGAAATCCATGGAGCAGTCGTTATTTTGCCGTCCCTGTATCATGCATTGAACGTATTCAGGAGGCGGGATGACCTGAGCCCTTATTGTTCTGTCCCAGGTGTTGCTGTTTTCCTGGTCCATAAGAGAGACGTAGTACGGAGTGATCCCAAAGGGAATGCGGTTTTGTTTGGCCCTGGTGTGATCGCCCCGGCTTCCTCCGGGGAGAGGGAAACCAGTTGGCCCAT
>WTAT01000488.1 GCA_013139415.1 Desulforhopalus sp. | reverse complement strand
AGGTGCGTCTATGGCCAGGTCAAAATGCCCGACATGTGAATATCATGAGTTTGAGGCTGTTCACGTTACAACGAAAACCGGGCAAAAGTTCTGTCTTATCCAATGTGTTGCTTGCGGGACAGTTGTTGGCGCTCTTGACGACGTGAAAATTACCAACGTGATTAAAAATGCCGAAAAAAAGCTGTCTAAGTTCCTTGAAAATCTCAACCGTAAGGTTATAAACGTCTGTAATAGAAAAAAATCTTGAATCTTCAGGTCATCATTTTTTTGATGGCTAAATCATAGCCAAGCACTGTCCGTCCTGTGTGTTCAGTCCCGGAAACCATCCCATAGTGAAGTCGTTTCCTCCTGAAATGAACTAGTTTGGTGTATTCAATGAATCCTAACCCCGGTAAACGGGAAAATAAGCCAGGATTCAGTTTAATGCCCCTTGAGGGTACTCTTTTCAGTACCCCCTTGAGGGGTATAAGTGCCTTGGTGGTTATTTTAAGTTCCTAATTTCAAAGCACTCTCTGAATTTCTTGTTTTTTACGACAGGAAATATGGAGTAAGGCACTAAATAAAGGAAGAGTGGTGGAAGAAGATATAGGTAAAAGACTCGTCCAGGCTATAAAGGATCCAAACAATCTTGATTCTCGGGAGAGTATCGCCAAGGCGATGGAGATAACTAAAGCTTATGCGAGTTCAGGGTCGGCCACGCATTTCAGTACGGTCACAAAACTCTTCTACGATCTTTTCGAGATGTTCGAAACAGGCAGGGATCCTCGTTCTAAGTAATTTCCATCCTGAAACTAAGTAGTTTTTGGTGGAATCCGTTTTAGATGTCTTTCAAGGCAGTCGATGCCATCGCATTTTGCAATAATATTGTTGAGATAATTGATGTTGTTGTCAATGTTTTCGATGTAAAGATTGCGGTCAATTTTATACCTTTCCCAAAAGTGTGCCTGCATTGCCTGGGATGTCTTGGAAAAGGTGGTTGTGAGTCGTTTCAAAACTACGTTGTGGTAAAATTTTTCTGTATGTTCCATAAGTTCCCGGGCGGACTTATGTTGGTTGACTCCTCCGGTCTCCTGTTCATTAAAAAGCAGGGGCAAACACTCCAGGTAATACCTGTCGGCCATCTGGGCAAGTAAATCAGCTGAACCGATTACTTGACCGGCAAGTTGGATTTCATGGGGATGATAGTCAAAAGTTGCAGGATCACTCTCTAGGTCAGTGTAATTAATAATTGTCGCACAGTCCCTGGAAATATCTTCCTTGAATCCCTTTTGGGCCGCATATTTGCTAAGAAACAGTATCGATCGTGCTTCGTGATTCGCCATATATTTCGTACCGGAACGCGTCGGGTCATCCTGCTGAAGCAACATTCCGGTATCATGAAAATAGGCTGCGAGTAAACCTTTGAAGAGTATTTCGGGCCTGATGCGGACATGACTGCAATGAAGACCGTGGAAGAGGCGGGCTGAGGCCAATACTACCAACTGACTATGCCGCAGATTGTGGTATGGGAGGGTGTTTTTTTTGAAATCCGGACATGAACCGGAAAAAAATGAGGTCAGGTCGGAATGGACCTCTTGGAGCAGCCCAAGATCAATGGAAGGACAGGTTTTTTCTGCAAGATAGAGGATCTCGTCCAGTGGGGTGCCGTCCAGGCTTCCTTCTATGATATGAGTTAGTTTGTTGAAGTCCATGTGATTACAGTGAGATCCATTGATAGAACTGCTTGCATTCAGATATTCTACATTTACATTTGTAAGAAGGCAAATGGCTGTCGTTAATTTTAGTGCCTTACTTCAGATTTCCTGTCACTCTTTTCAGTACCCCCTTGAGGGGTGTAAAAAACAAGAAATCTGGAGAGTGCATTGAAATTAGAAACTTAAAGTGACCACCAAGGCACTTATACCCCTCAAGGGGGTACTGAAAAGAGTACCCTCAAGGGGCATTAAACTGAATCCTGGCTTATTCCCACGTTTACCGGGGTCAGATGCTTTTCAATATTTTTATTTCTTTCGGTGAGATTAAAGGGTAAATATGTGCTGCATTGCAGTGCTACATACTTTTGCAAGACCAACAAAGTGACACCTGGACTTTATGAAAGATTATAGCTACTATTTGCCATAGACATGAGGAAGCAGATACGGAAAACAACCCGATAAAGTAATGTGTTACAAAAATCATGACTGAATAATATGGAAGAAAAGAAAAATTCTGTTGTAATATTAGTAGTTGATGATGATCGGATGGTCCGTATGACACACAGTGTTCTGGTTGGTTCCTTTGGCTACCACTGTCTGGTGGCTGGTGATGGCGTTGAAGCGATTGCTGTATTGAAATCGACTGCGGTGGATCTTGTATTTACAGATATCGTAATGCCGGGGATGGACGGCTTGCAGCTGCTTGGACATGTCAAAGAAAATTATAAGGAAACAGATGTTATAATATCTACAGGTTATCACGAAAAAGCAAGTTATTCAGAGGTCATAAAAGCAGGAGCCATTGATTTTATAAAAAAACCAATCGACCAGGCGGAGCTTGAAGCAAAACTGTCACGAGCAATTCGTGAACGTAGTATGATGCGGGAGTTAGAGCGTTTATCAAAGCAGGATGGGTTGACTTCGATTCTGAACAGGAGGGCTTTTGACCAACGCTTTTCCTCTGAGGTGGAGCGGGCGCATCGGCAAAACTATCCCCTGATGCTTGCTATCATAGATGTGGATAATTTTAAGGAATACAATGATGAGTATGGTCACCTGGAGGGGGATAAAGTCCTCATCAATCTTGCGGATATTCTAGAAGAATGTACCAGGGAGAGTGTGGATATGTGTTTCAGACTCGGCGGAGACGAGTTTGCTGTCCTGCTTCCTCAGGCTACTGTCAGCCAGGGGACGGAGATAGTCCAGCGTATTCTGTTCAGTTTTGTCGGACATAACTTTGGTACAACAACCCTTTCCATAGGTCTTGTCTCCTGTAAAAAAAACGAGGATTTGCCTAGGGAAATAGACGAAATAGCGATAAAGGAAAGGGCGGATCAAGCAATGTATGATGCCAAAAACAAAGGCAAGAACTGTGTGGTGACCCGAGTGTGACAGCCAATTATTTCCAATGCTCATTTATGAGCCCGTTGATTTACTGTGTTTTCGCCCGACCTCCGCGTTATACGAAAAAAATAATCCTCGGAATATCGACTATATGCCTCCGGTTATTTTTTTCATATGCCTTGATCTCAAACGAAAACCTCATTAAATCAACAGACTCATTTATCGGGGTTAGGTTTTAGCCCAATGCATCTTTGCGAAAAGCAAGATCCGGCTCAATCGGATAAATCCCATCAAAACAGGCAAGACAAAAATTCTTTCTGGGCATACCCGTTGCCCTGACAAGGCCTTCTATGCTTAGGTAGTGCAGGGAGTCAAGACCGAGATATTCTGCGATTTCGTTTATCTCTTTTTGGTTGGCTATCAGTTGGGTTACGGAGGGAAAGTCAATGCCGTAGTAGCAGGCATGTCTGGTTGGAGGGCAACTTACCACCATATGGACTTCTTTCGCACCAGCTTCCCGCAGGGCCCTTACGCGGCTCTTTCCTGTTGTTCCCCGAATTATTGAATCTTCAACGATAATAACCCGTTTACCTTTCAGAAACGAACGGACCGGGTTGAGTTTTACCTTTACATTGAAGTCACGCATCGACTGGGTTGGTTGAATAAAGGTCCGACCGACATAATGGTTTCGGATAACACCCATTTCCAATGGGATTCCGGAGGCCTGAGAATAGCCTATAGCAGCGTAGTTTCCTGAATCGGGAAAAGGCATAACGAAATCGGCAGCAATCTTTGCTTCACTGGCAAGAATTTCACCCATTCGTTTCCTGGCCTGGTACACGTTAATGCCGAAAATTTCTGAGTCAGGTCTGGCGAAATAGACTTGTTCAAAAATGCAGAAATGGCTGTCCTGTTTCGGCCACGGAAAAATGGAAGTCATTCCACTTTCCTGAAAAATAATAACTTCACCTGGCTCTACATCCCGCACATATTCGGCTTCGATGAGATCCAGGGCACAGGTTTCCGAGGCCACAACCCACCCTCCGTTACTCTTGCTAGCGCCGTTTTTGAGTTTGCCGAGACAAAGGGGCCGAAATCCATCGGGATCTCGGACGGCGACCATGGTTTTCTCGGTCATGAGCAGGAGAGAATAAGCACCTTTAAGGGAGGTAAAGGTTTTTTTAAGAGCAGTCTCGAGACCACGGTGGGTAGAGCGGGCCATAAGATGCAGGACAACCTCGCTGTCCATGGTGGTTTGAAAAATTGATCCCTGCTCTTCCATTTCGTTGCGTAATGCTATGGAATTAACAAGATTGCCGTTGTGTGCAACCGTCAGAGTTGTTCCCTTGTGGGTGACCATAAGGGGTTGGGCGTTGGTGATATTTGAGGCTCCAGTGGTAGAATATCGAACATGTCCGATGGACAAATGACCCTTTAACCCCTGGAGAATTTCTTCGGAAAAAATTTCAGGAACAAGGCCCATGTTTTTGTGTATATTAACCTTGGTCCCATCAGATGTCACAATGCCGGCGCTTTCCTGTCCCCGATGCTGGAGGGCATAGAGACCGAAATAGGTAAGTTTTGCTGAGTCTTGATGATTAAAAACGCCACAGACCCCGCATTCGTGGGTGGGGCGGCCATCTGACGATTTTTTACTGTGTTGTTGTAACATCGGGTGATAGTCCTTGGTTGTCTGAAATTCAGCAGCTTGAAAGAATACTGAACCACAAAGGCAAGCATATCCATTCAAGGTGTCCTTCAGTTAATACAAAAACAGGCAAAGGCACAAAGAGAAAACCTCTGTGCCTTTATTTTGGTAACCCTAAATAAGAAATCTATAATAAGTATTGCCTAAATTCAACAAGAAAGAATGGTTGAAACCGTAAAAACAGTTCTTAGGTCATACAAAAAGATTGATTGTTTGTGTTGAGCTGGCATATCTACTGAAAATATTTCAAAATTTGATTTTCTTTACGAGGAATCTTGACCCTAGCTGTTCGTTGTGGCCAGTGCGTGGAGAAGTTCCGTCAGGCTGACCAGGTCGTTAAGGTCTTGCTGTTCTTCAACGGTATGGACCTTATTCATGCCGGTGGCAATGATGGCCGTTGGCAAACCGTAACCACAGAAGATATTGGCATCACTGCCACCACCGGCAACGATGTATTCCATCTTTTTTCCGGCAAGTTTTGAGGCTCTTTGTATCCTTTTGATCACCGGTGTATCCCTGCCAATGGTCAATGGTGGAAAGTCCTCAACGATATCGAAGGTGATGGAAGGGGATTTCTCCCCAGTAGCGGGATTGCCCTGCCACTGAGCTATAATCTTTTCAAAGGTGTCGAGGGTTTCCTTCGTATAGAAGTTCAGTTTCTCGGTGGAATGGCTGCGGACTTCACCTTTAAGTACTATCAGTTCCGGCACGATATTGGTTGCAACCCCGCCCTGTATGAGACCAATGTTGCGGGTTGATTTTTCGTCCAGTCGACCCAGGCGGAGGCCGTTCAGGCCTTCTACTGCCACGGTCAGAGCATTTATTCCTGCTTCCGGACAGAGCCCGGCATGCGCAGCCATCCCCTTTATCTCAATGGTTATTCTGTTTGCCGCCGGCGCACCTATCACTACGTGATTGATGCCGGATGAGTCCAGTGCGTAGCCGTATTTTGTTTGAAGTTGTTTGTATTCAAGGTGCTTGGCGCCGAGAAGCCCAATTTCTTCGCAGGTGGTGACAACGACCTCAATCATTGGATGCGGGATCTTGTTCTCTTTCAAAAGGGCCAGGAGTTCAAGAATGGCGGCAATACCACTCTTGTCATCACTGCCAAGCACTGTTTCGCCCTTGCTGGTGAAGATATCTCCGGTTCGCAGAACCTCGATTCCGTTGGCTGGTTCAACTGTATCCATGTGGCAGGAAAAGAACAGTCCTTCCTGATTCGGCAGGTTGCCGTCAAAGCGGACGATGAGGTTGCCGCATTCTGAACCGGTTTTGGCCGCAGAATCGTCCTCAAAGATTGAATCTGCCCCAAGATTTGCAAATTTTTCTTTCAGACAGGTGGCGATTGAGCCCTCTTTTCTTGAAGGACTGCTAATTTCACACAGTTCTGTAAAGGTGGTGGCTAGTCGCTCCCGGTTTATTGCAGTTGTCATTTTCAAGCCTTATCGGGGGGGCACTGGAGGAGGACGACGGCGTGGCAGCTGATGCCCTCTTTTCTCCCGGTAAATCCCATTTTTTCGGTGGTGGTCGCTTTAATATTAAGAGCGCTCGGGTCAATTTTACAGGTGCGTCCTAATAGTTCCCTCATCATATCGAGGTAGGGTGCAAGACGGGGCGCCTGACAGACAATAGTGATGTCGGCGTTGGTAATACCACATCTTTGTTCATCGGCCAGTGCAACCACATGCTCAAGCAGAGTAATAGAATAAACGCCTGCAAACCTTTCGTCGGAGTCAGGGAAATGTTTACCTATATCGCCTAAGCCAAGGGCGCCGAGGAGGGCGTCACACAGAGCGTGGGTAAGCACGTCGGCATCAGAATGTCCGGCCAGGCCACGATTGTGGGGGATGGTGATGCCGCCGAGGACAAGTTTTCTGTTTTCAGCAAAGCGGTGGGCATCATAGCCATGACCGATGCGAATTTTTGGCGTGAAGTCTTGTCGAATGATTTTTTCGGCCAAGAGAAGGTCCTCCGGGCGGGTTATTTTTATGTTGGTTTCGGCACCTTCAACAAGAGTTACCGGGATTGCTGTCTTTTCAAGGAGGGATGATTCATCGGTGACATCCGCATCGGCGTTGTGCCGGTAGGCCTTTTCAAGCAGTTCTTTACGGATAGCCTGAGGGGTTTGTGCCTGCCAGAGAGATGTCCGGTCGATGGTGGCGGTGACCCTGCCGGTATCGTCTGCCCTTTTCAGGGTGTCTTTTACGGGTACCGCGGCAATGCCGGCACCATTATGCAGGGCGGCAAGATAACATCTGTCGATGATATCCCTGCTGACCAGTGGCCTGGCACCATCGTGAACCAGAACAATCGCCGTATCGTCATCAAGAGCTTCCAGGCCAGCTTGAACTGAGTCTTGACGCCTGCGTCCTCCGGCCACTATTATCAGCTGTGTAACATTGACTCCATAGCGGTCGAACAATTTATTCGTTTGTTTGATCCAGTCCGCCGGGACAACCACCACAATACGGCTGATGTGGCTGTTATTGATAAAAGCACGAACGGTATGGACGAGAATCGGTATGCCGGCGAGCAGGTGATATTGTTTCGGGTGATCCAGATTCATTCTGGTTCCGAATCCGGCGGCGGGAATTATGGCAGCGGCTGAGAGTGTCATATAGCAAAAAAGATAGAAGACAAAATACAATGCAGAGCTCAGGTGAGAAGCCTCTTGAGAGGCTGTGTGCGCTCAGCCGCATTGAGCAGCATTCGATAATGAACTCTGATTTACGGGATTGAAAAAAAGGAGCGGGTTATAAGCCGAATTCTGTACCCCAAAAAGGGGCCATGATCATTTAACTGGGATGTTGATTGCTCAACACCTCTTGCAACCTACCCGGAGATCTCGGACGGGCCGCCCTCAAACATCTCCCTATTTGGTCTTGCTCTGGGTGGGGTTTACCATGCCTCCCATGTCACCATGGAAGCGGTGAGCTCTTACCTCGCCGTTTCACCCTTACCTGATGAATCAGGCGGTTTGTTTTCTGTGGCACTTTCCCCCGGTTGCCCGGCGTTCGCGTTACGAACCACCCTGCCCTGTAGAGTTCGGACTTTCCTCTCCGGTCAAAAGACCGGAGCGATCATGCACCCGCTCCGTTTGCTAATGTAGTGGGAAACGCGTAAAAGTCAAAGCGAAAATTGACCTTAATTTTCTTCTGGTACGGGTGGAACGTAGTAATTTAATCGCTGACAGGTCGGGCAATCGAAGATCTGGTCGCCTTTGAGTAACATATTGTATCGTTGTGGAGGCAGGGACATGAAACAGCCCTGACATACACCATCTACAACATTTACAACAGCAAGGCCCTTGCGGTGCTGACGAAGGGTATCATACTTACGAAGGAGAGACTTTTTGATCTTGCCGGCCTGATCGTTGCGTTTGTTGTCTTTTTTCTTCTTGCCTTTGTTGATTGCCTCGATGTTGGCCCGAACCTTATTCGTTTCTTCGGTGACAAGTTTCTTCTCGCCTTTCAGCAGATTCTTTTCCTCTTCCATTTGAGCGGTCTGTTTTTCGATGGATTCCATGATGGCCATGATTTTTTCTTCGTTTTCCTTGGCACTTTTCTTGGCATCTTCGATTTCTTTGAGCAGGGCTGTCTGCTCACGACCGGTCTGCACCTGCATCATTTTTGACTGGCGCTCCCTGACATGATCCATTTTGTCGGCCATTTCAGCTTCGAGGTTTCGGCTTTCCTGTTGCTGAGAGGTGACTTTTTCCTGCAATTCGTTAATCAAAGCCTCTCTTTTAGCCAGGGCGGACATACGCTCATCAAGGCCGCTCTGCTCAGACTTAATGGCATTGTCGATCTGGTCAATTTCCAGGTCAAGGGCCTGGAGCGAAACGAGTTGGGTTAAAAGTTCGTTCAAAATGATTCTCCTATGGAAAGTGTTTCTTTATGAAGTGTTTTTTATAAAGTGTTTTTTATAAAGTACTTTTTATAATTTATGTGTTTTATCCAATAAAACGAAAGGGTGATGCTCCTCTTTCGTTTGTAGAATTTTAATTTTCCAGCTGTTTCTGTCACCGGCCTCTTTGAGCTTTTTGACCAGGAGGGTGACAGCAGGTTTTTCAGTGGCGTAGTGGGTGCCGTCGATGATGCAGAAGTCGTTTTCTACGGCCCAAATTGCCGTACTATGTTTTATTTCCGCAGAGAGGTAGACGTCTGCACCACGTTTAAAGGCAATTGGTGCCAGTTCTGAACCGCTTCCGCCACATACTGCAACAGTGGATATCTTTTCCGGAAGTGTTCCCGCAGTCTGGACGCATGGGAGGTTCAGGACATCAAGGACTCTGGTCAGAAAATCAATAGAGGCCAGGGGGGAAGGGTAAACGCCG
Source organism: Desulforhopalus sp. (assembly GCA_013139415.1). Classification (GTDB taxonomy): domain Bacteria; phylum Desulfobacterota; class Desulfobulbia; order Desulfobulbales; family Desulfocapsaceae; genus Desulforhopalus_A. The sequence continues at coordinate 6,764 of WTAT01000488.1, read as the reverse complement.
ATGCGTCCCAGCCCGGTATCCGCTCTATTGTCTTCTGACGAAGATACGAGAGGAGAAAGATTTTTAAGGCCAAGTTGGAGGGCCAGGTAATCACTGACTCCTTCACGGGCACTATCGAAATTGGTGTGACAACCGATGATGGCGATGCGGTTGGAAAGAGCTTTCTCCAGCAACCTGCCACTGGGATCGGCAGTGTTGATCGACGGGAGTGGTTTGAAAATGACCGGATGGTGGGTGATGATGGTGTTAACACCCTGCGCTATCGCTTCATCCACCAATCTGTTGGTTGGGTCGAGTCCTGCAAGAACCGCCGTCACCTCCTGTTCCGGATTGCCGACCAGAAGTCCCACGTTGTCCCACGACTCAGCCAGGCTGAAGGGCGCCTCTTCGTTGAGGATTTCGAGAATGTCCTTTACTTTTGTCGTCATAGAGCTTTTTTAGCTTTGCAACCAATAAATCCCGATAAAAGAGAAATACGTCGGGATTCAGTTCAATCAACCCCCTGGGGGAAAACGTACCTTCAAGAAATTATTTCTAAAAAATAAGAAAAATTTTTTCTATGGCACTAAAACAAAAAAGGTACACCCCACTGGGGATGTACCTTTTTATTCATTTCGCCCACTCAGGCATTCTTTGCCCGAATCGAGAAGTATATTTCAGGGGTTTTATGCTTTCCCCTTTCTGTATGTATAATCTAAGCTTTTTCAAGGAACCCGTTGTTTCTGTTCAGAAGCCACTGTAATACTGTATTAATGGTGGGCGCAGTAGGATTCGAACCTACGACCGATCGGTTATGAGCCGATGGCTCTACCAACTGAGCTATGCGCCCATATCTCTTGTGAGAGATAAAACAACCTATTTAAAATGACCTTGGCGGCAAAGTCAATAAAAAAAATCAAGACAAAAGTAAAATATGTTCGTAAAATATGTTCAATGGGAGATCAAAACAGTCGGCTGGAACTGATTATATCTCGGTTGCTAAATATTAAAATATAACTATCCTACTAAATAACTATCCTACTAACATTAAACACAATAGCAAAGGTATCGATCGTTAGTGCCTTACTTCAGAAAACCTGTCACTCTTTTTAGTACCCTGAGGGGTGCTCTATTTAGTGCCCGCTCGGAGTCTGTCGCTTACCTGACGGGTATAAAAAACGAGAAATCTGGGGAATGTTTTGAAATTAGGGACTTAAAGCAACCTCCAGATAGCGAATGTAGAGAGACCTTCGAGGCACTTATCCCCCTCAAGGGGGGGACTACACTGAGTACCCCCTCGTGGGGTGTTAGGACCTTAGAGATTTTTTCTTGCTTTTAAAGAAGTAATTTCGTGAAGGTACTTTCCTGCCTGTAGGTGGAGGTCAACTTTGCATCACTCAACTTTGCATCACTCAACTTTGCATCACATTAGGTGAATTTCTTTGATGTACACGAACCTCCTTCTGTTTCTGGTCGCTATTTTTCTTTTTAGTATCGATAGCGTACCCGAGGTCCCGCTTTTGCCCGGTTGGCAGGCATTGCTCCTGTTTCTCCTGTTTTTGGTCGGATATAATCGGCTTGCCGGGAAGCTGTTTGGCAGAGAAATAGCCTTTCGGTCTGCAGGTTATTTTCAAACGGAAAAGCAGTTATCTGCTTTAGCCCTGGTTGCTTTCGGGGTAACCCTCTATGTCTGCGATTCGAAATATTATCTCTCTTGGCTTTCCTTTGGCAACAGTATGCCCGCACTGGTCAATATTTCAGGGCTTCTGCTTTTTGTCCTCTTTTTGGCGATCATGTGGCGGAGCGGGCAAAGAAATTATGAACTGATCTTCGGTAGAAAACAGAGCACGGTGGCTTTTATTCTTTCCAATATCAAAGTTAACCTGCCAATTGTACTGCCCTGGGTCATTCTCTCGCTCCTCTATGATGGAGTCGCTCTGGTGCCCCTCCCCGGACTGCAGAAAGTAGTTGCTTCGGAATGGGGTGATCTGTTGTTCTTTAGTTTTTTTCTGTTTTTTGTGCTGATCTTTTTTCCGCCGCTGGTGAGAAGGCTCTGGGGATGTAAAAAACTGCCTGATGGCTATCTGAAAAGGAACCTGGATGTGTTCTGTGCCAAACAGAACTTTACTGCCGACTATTATCTCTGGCCTCTTTTTGAAGGACGGATGTTGACCGCCGGGGTCATGGGTATTGTGCCAGGTCTCCGGTACATTCTTCTCACCCCGGCCTTAATCGAGACAATGTCCAGGGCTGAGCTCGAAGCCATTATGGCCCATGAAATAGGTCATGTGAAAAAATATCACATGCTGCTGTATGTTTTTCTTATTGCAGGTTTTAGTCTGTTGGTCGGCATGCTGGCAGAGCCTTCTATCTATCTGCTTCTTTCCCTTCACTCCCTCAATAAGTTGATTACCGTGAGCGGTATCTCGGTGGAAATGGCTTTGACTTTGGTGGGGGCGGTACCCTTACTCATCTTTATGTTAGTCTACTTTCGCTTTGTTTTCGGATATTTCATCCGAAACTTCGAAAGGCAGGCTGACCTCTTCAGTCTGGAGACAATTGGCAACGGGGAGGCGATGGTCTCAGCATTTGAGAAGATATCAGTCCTAAGTGGCGATATTCGCGACCAGCACAATTGGCATCATTTCGGTATTGGTGAACGTATTGACTGTCTCGAACATGCGGAAAGGGAACCAGGGCAGATCAAGCGACATAATCGAAAGGTGAGATACAGTCTTTTCGCCTATGCTGCCATACTGCTGCTTACTGTTGTCCTGGTCCGTCAGATTCCCACTGAAATGCTGGCCCAGCGCTATCAGGAAAATTTTGCCGAAGCGGTCCTGCTGCAGAAGGTAAAACAGGAGCCGGATCAGGCAATCTGGCAGCGTCTTATCGGTGATTTGATGCTGACCAGGAAGATGGAAGAAAAAGCCCTTGAAGCTTATCAAAAAGCCTATAGTCTTGAACCAGTCAACCCGGAAATCATGAACAATTTTGCCTGGTTGCTTTTGACCAGCGAGAACCTGAACCTCAGAGACCCCCTGAAAGCCCTTACCCTTGCAAGAGGGGCAGCCACCCTCCAGCCCAAAGGGCATGTGCTCGATACCTTGGCTACCGCCTATTGGGCAAACGGTCTTGTCGATGAAGCTGTTCGTGCGGAAAAACAAGCAGCTTTTGTGGACGTGGGCCAAAAAAGGTTTTACATGATGCGAATTACTAAATTTACCAGCCAGACTTACGAGGAATCTGTTCGTGAACAGGAAGCGTCACAAAAAACAGCACAACAAGAGCTGAGGTAAGCTATGGCCTCTATGCCTTTATTGGGAGCACATGAATCGGTTGCCGGCGGTCTTCATCTGGCGTTTGAGCGAATTGAAAGAGTGGGTGGTGAAGCGCTACAGATATTTACCCGTAACCAGCGTCAGTGGCATCCGGCGGAACTGGGGGTGGAAGAGATTGAACTGTTTAAAAAAGCACATGAAAAGAGCGGCGGTATGCCTGTTGCCTCCCATGCATCCTACCTGGTCAACCTGGCTACCGGTAAAGATGAACTGCTCGATAAATCGGTGCACAACCTTAGTCTTGAGCTGACACGCTGTGCTCAGCTTGGTGTACCATATCTGGTTCTGCATCCCGGTTCCCATGGTGGCGACGGGGTTGAGGTCGGGCTTGAAAGATTTACCAGGGGACTGGACAGGGCAATCGAGGAAAGCGGAGTTACCGTACAGGTTCTGGTGGAAACCACTGCGGGACAAGGTACCGGCCTTGGAAGTCGTTTTGCAGAACTCGCGTATATTCTGGATAATTCAAAATTTCCAGAACTGTTGGGAGTCTGTGTTGATACCTGTCATGTTTTTGCCGCAGGATACGAACTGCGGACGGCGGATGGCTACGAGGCGACAGTTGCTGCTCTGGTGAGTTCAGTCGGTCTCGACAAGATACGTTTTTTTCACCTCAATGATTCCAGGAAGGAGTTGGGCAGCAGGGTGGATCGCCATGAACATATCGGTAAAGGGGCTATCGGTTTGGGCGGGTTCAAGAATCTGCTGAATGACAAACGTTTTGCCGGGCTGCCGATGACCCTTGAGACCCCTAAAAGTGACAGTCTTGCTGAGGATCGTGAAAATCTGCAGGTCCTTCGTTCACTTTTATGAGAGCTCTGCCCCCCTTAAGGAGTGCTCTGTACAGTCCCTCCTTGCGGGGGATAAGTTCCTTCATGGACTGATTCTCTTGCAAAATTATTATCTTCGGGAGAGAATGTGGATAAAATCCACGCTCTTTGTTTTATAAGGTATGTCAATGAAATTTTTGAACAGTGATGCTCTTCTTGAAGTCCTTGCCAAGTCGAAGGTATTAACCCCCAAGCAGCGTCAGTTTGTAACCCTGGAAAAGGGGAAAATGCGTCAAAAACTGCTGCGCCAGGCAAGGCAGGATGGTGAGGTCGATAAGGATTATCCGGATATGGTAGAAACCATCGCCGCTTTTAACTTCAAGTTGTCTGGTGGAAACGGACAATTAGTTGATGAAGAACTCATCATGCGAACTGTGGCAAAAGAGCAGAACCTGCCGTTTAAGAAACTCGATCCTCTTGAACTTGACATGGATGTTGCTACCAAGACCATTCCCCGCAATTTCGCCATCAGGCAGCTTCTCCTCCCATTTAAAATGGAAGACGGTGTTGTGGAAATGGCTGTCTATCACCCTGATTGTCAGGCGACCCTGGCAGACATCGAGCAGGCCAATCAGATCAGGATAAGACCGCATATTGCTACTAAGTCGGACATCAAGCGGATAATTAGCGAATTTTTTGGTTTTCAGAAGTCGATTAGTGCGGCGGAGGATCAGTTTGGTGTTCTCCCGGGGGGGAGTGCTGCCATCGATATCGGCAATCTCGAACGGTATGTGAAGATCTCCTCATCCAAAGGAATTACCTCCTCCGATCAACATATCAAAACGGCGGTCAATCATATCTTTCATTACGCCCTTGAGCAGCGGGCCAGTGATATTCATATCGAGCCGAAACGCAATGTATCCATGATCCGGTTCCGTATTGATGGGTCGCTACACACCATCTATAATCTGCCGAAGGCCGTCCATTCTGCCATTGTTGCCCGCATTAAATTTTTATCCCGTCTCGATATCGCAGAAAAACGACGGCCCCAGGACGGTAGGATTAAAATCGGTGAAAAGAGCGGCAAGGATGTTGAAATAAGGGTGTCGACCATTCCGGTTTCTTTTGGGGAAAAGGCTGTGATGCGTATTCTTGACTCCGAATTGATGTTTCAGCAGGTCGATGCCCTCGGTTTTTCAAAAAGGGATATGGAGGTGTATAATTCTTTTATCTCATCACCTCACGGTATCATTTTGGTGACTGGTCCGACCGGAAGTGGAAAATCGACTACGCTCTATTCCACCCTCAAAGAGATTTCCACGCCGGAAAAAAATATTGTCACAGTGGAAGATCCGGTAGAAATGGTGCACGAAGAATTTAATCAGATTGCTGTGCAACCGCTCATCGACGTGACCTTTACTTCGATTTTGCGAAACATTCTGCGTCAGGATCCCGATATTATAATGATTGGTGAAATCCGTGACCAAGAGACAGCATCTCATGCGGTTCAGGCGGCAATGACTGGTCATTTAGTCTTTTCGACATTGCATACCAACGATGCGGTTTCATCTATCGCCCGACTGAGAGATCTTGGGTTGCAGCCTTTTATGATTGCCACCTCCCTGCTGGGATGCATGGCACAACGATTAGTGAAGACCATCTGTCCCGGCTGTGCGGAGAACTTTGAGATGAAAGGTGAGGATCTTTTAAAAATAGGCTTTCCTGTGGCCGAATCGGGTAATGTTGTTCTTAGGCGAGGTAAGGGCTGCCGAGATTGCCGTGGTACCGGTTATAAGGGCAGATGCGGAATATTTGAAATATTTCCAATGACTGCAAAGGTGAAAAAGATGGTTGCCGAAGAGGAACACACCATGGACATACGGCAGGTTGCAATACGGGAAGGAATGACTACATTACGCGAGGACGCGTGGGACAAGGTTCGGCGTGGGATAACCACCTATGAGGAAGCATTGAGGGTGACCTCTACCTGATGGTGTGGAAGATTTATGTAAAATGAGAGAGAACAACTGATGGGAATAAAGATCGTAGCCAAGAACAAGAAAGCCTTTCACAATTACCATATCGATGCTACCTACGAGGCGGGGATGGTACTTTCCGGGCCGGAAGTTAAATCGCTTCGGGCGGGTAAGGCCAACCTGCGTGATGGGTATGTGAAGATCGATTCCCGCGGTGAGGCGATGCTGCATGGGGTGCATATCTCAATGTACTCCTTTGCCACCCATAATCCAAACGAGCCACGCAGGGTACGAAAATTACTGCTGCATCAACGGGAAATAAAGAAACTTATTGGCAAGCTCAATGAAAAAGGCCTTGCCCTGATACCGTTGAAGATATACTTTATAGATAATGGCAAGGCAAAGGTTGAACTTGGCCTTGCTCGCGGTAAAAGAGAATACGATAAACGGGCCACACTCAAAGAGCAGCAGAGCAAGCGCGAGCTTCAGCGAGTGATGCGCCATGAAAGGTAGTATAACCAACAGCTTGAATCTATATCAAATAAGGGGGCGAAACGGATTCGACGGGGATGTGTAAGCTCATTGTTGCATGCCGAGCTTCTATTTGCTCGTAAAACCGATAGAACATAAATATAATCGCAGACGATTATAACTACGCAGTAGCAGCTTAATAACTGTCATACTGCCGTCCCACCAGT
>WTAT01000470.1 GCA_013139415.1 Desulforhopalus sp. | reverse complement strand
ACATGCGCAGTGAATTTTACGCGGAATACTTCCTTGAAGGTTTCGACATGATGACCGATCAGGACTACGCTATCGCCGTCTATCCGCGTCTTACCTTTGGCTCTGGCCAACGTTACGCTTCCAAGGGATGTTATATCGTCAAACTGACCCAAGGGCCGAACCCCGAAATGGTCCCGGTCAACGACTGGATAACCTACTGATGATAAAAGGAAAAATATTTATAACTTTTATCATTATTGAATGTCTCATATTTCTCGCTCTCTACGTCCATGGACATACGGGGCAGCTAACCAGAGCATCCGAGTTGCAGGCAAAACGAGCATTGGTCAGCCGTCTTGGCCTGACTGATCTGGCGATCTGGACAGAGGCCAGGTATACAAGACACCCATCCCAGACGGATTTCTTTTCGGCTTTCCAGGATTTTCCCGGCTCCCTGGATCATTTTCCGGCGGGCTCAATTATGGCGCCTATCCAAATGTCATCGGGAGAAATTCAGTGACAAAACATCTGAAAATAATCGACTACGCCATATCGTCGCTGCTCAGGCGAAAGTACAAATCCATAGCCATACTGGTCGCCTACAGTGGTACCGTTGCCGCGCTCGCCTCAGTACTGTTTCTTACCCACTCTCTTAGAACTGAAACCACATATGTTTTGCAGGGTGTCCCTGATTTGATTGTCCAGCGGACGATCGGCGGTCGCCACGAACTCATCCCTGTCGATTATGAAGAGAAGATCAGCAGGATTATGGGGGTCGGCGGGGTTACACCCCGTTACTGGGGATATTACTATGATGCACTCACCGAGGCCAACTATACCCTGGTGGGCGCTGGTGGCGAGGCCGTGCCCCTTGATATGCTTGACGGCAAATTGCCGGCCACCCCGGATGAATGTGCCGTCGGAGCAGGTGTTGCAGCTCTCAGGGGTTCTGATAACTCCAGGGAACTTATCCTCGTGAACAGCCGTAATATTGGCGTCCTTTTTGAGGTTACAGGACTTTTTAAAACAGAATCGAGCCTGCTCACCAACGACCTCGTGGTCCTGAGCGATGAGGCCGTTGTCGACTTTTTTGGTTTTCCACAGGACAAGGCCACCGATTTTGCCGTAACGGTGCCGAACAGCAGCGAGGTCCAGACGGTCGCCGCCAAGATAAAGCAACTGTATCCTGATACCAGGCCGATTACCAAAAGAGAACTGATCAGGACCTACGATATGGTCTTTAACTGGCGGAGCGGCATGATGCTCACGGTGTTCTGCGCGGCCATAATTGCCCTCTGTATCATGGCCTGGGACAAGGCAACCGGAATCAGCGCAGAAGAAAAGCAGGAAATAGGGATTCTAAAAGCCATAGGCTGGGATACCTCCGACGTGCTCGCCCTGAAATTTTGGGAGGGGCTTATTATCTCCCTGACGTCCTTTCTCAGCGGAGTGATCATCTCATATATCCATGTTTTTTTCTTTGATGGCTTTATTCTAGCCGCAGTGATCAAGGGCTGGTCCGTCCTTTTCCCTGTTTTTCATTTAACCCCTGGTTTCAACCTGTTTCATATGTTGACCATGGGGTTTTTCACAGTTGTTCCGTATATCGCCAGCACGGTGATACCGACCTGGAAAACAGCAATCACTGATCCGGATTCAGTGATGAGGGGGTAATGGCGTGACTCTCATTCAAGTTGATAAGGTTTCCAAACTTTATAACCCCGGTAAGGCGGATGAATTGACAGCGCTGGATGCGGTTTCCCTGTCAATCAACCGGGGAGAGGTGGCGGTTTTGATGGGACCAAGCGGCTCGGGAAAGACCTCGCTGCTCAGTCTCATCGGCTGTATGGCACGTCCCACAGAAGGGAAAATTTATGTTGAAGGCAAGGATGTGGTTAAGCTCCCTGAACGCTTTCTCACCGACATCAGGCGTAAGAAATTTGGCTTTATTTTTCAGCAGTTTCACCTCATCAGGGAGCTGACAGTACTCGAAAACGTCCTTCTGCCGCTCTATCCCCTGGAAATCAGCGTCCGAAAGATGAAGGATACGGCCCTGCCGATACTGAATAAACTCAAGATCGATGGGAAAAAACATCTTAAGGTAAAAAAACTCTCCGGCGGAGAACAACAGCGGGTTGCCATTGCAAGAGCCCTGGTCAATGAACCCCAGGTGATTATCGCCGATGAACCAACCGCCAACCTGGACAGGAAGCTTGCCCAGGAATTTATGGAAAGTGTGGCGGTGCTGAAAAGTGAAGGAAGAACCATCGTGATAGCGACCCACGATCCCTTTATTCATGACCATGACCTTGTCAGCAAGACCATCGTCATGGGGGACGGACGGATTGAGAGGATTGAAAAAAAGTGATTCTTCACCCTGGTATCCTCGCTCTCATCATTGGCTCAGCTATCACACTGCTGATGCTGCTGTATGCGGTAATAGCCGGAGGCGGTATTCTCCTGCGCTGGGATTTCAGCAGCAGCTCGGCCTACCAGCTGTCGCTTGAGCGCAGGACTTATCTGATTTCCACCCTGGTTAATTATGCTCTTGGTTTTCAGATCGCATCGTTCATCCTTTTTATCTATACAATGGATGATATTCACCGACTATTTATCGGGGCAATGTGCGCCACCGGCTCGCTGAACGCGAATCCGGTGGGCTGGTATGCACTGCTGTCAAAGATTATAGCATTCTTTCTGTCAGGTTTCTGGATTGCCTTGAACTATATTGACCAGAGATCTGAGGAGTATCCGCTGGTTAAGCTGAAGTACCTGTTGCTCTTCCTGCTGGTGCCGTTTATAGGCTTGGATTTTTTTCTGCAGCTCAGTTATTTTCTTGGTCTTGATCCGGATATCATCACCTCTTGTTGCGGCTCTCTGTTTGGAGGCAGCGATGGGATGACAGTCAGTAGTCTTGCAGCACTTCCTGTTTACCCGGCAATGACAGCTTTTTACACCTTTTTCGTGGTCTTTATCGGGATTATGGTTTTGAGCCTGTTGTTGGAGTCCGGGGTGCTCCGCTATCTCCTGACATTTTCTTCGG
>WTAT01000232.1 GCA_013139415.1 Desulforhopalus sp. | reverse complement strand
TGGGCAATGGCAATTGATGGGTCACCGGTTCCAGGGGGGAAGGTCAATAACCAGATAATCGAGTTCTCCCCATTTCACCTGAGCCAGTAACTGATGAATCATCTTGAAAACCAGCGGCCCCCGCCAGATAAAAGCTTCGTTCTGGCCAGCAGTCATTCCCAGCGACATAATCCTCAATCCATACTTTTCTTTGGGAATAATCATGTTTTCCTTCTGGTCCAGTGCTTCTGAAATACCCAGCATCAAAGGGATACTGGGGCCATACACATCAGCATCGAGAAGGCCTACCTTATGTCCCTGCTGCGCAAGAGCCACATTAACCGCGATTGTTGTCTTGCCTACACCTCCTTTCCCGCTTGCTACCGCCAAGAAATGTTTTACTTTTTCAATACCCTTTAACGGAGCCGTGGGGAACATTTGCTCAGACTCTTCCCGACTTAAAGTTATGACTCCCACCTGCACTGAAGAAACCCCAGGCAAAGCCCCCACTGCTTGTTCCATTTGGCGTATTAATACATTTTTAAGGGGAGATCGTTCGCTCTTTAGAGCCAAGTTGAGATTGACCACATTATCCTTAATTGTGATGTTTCGAATCATGCCGATATCGATGAGACTCTTTTTCAACTTTGGATGCACAACGATCTGCAATGCTTCCCGGATTTGTTTTTCATCCACCATAATTTCCTCATTGGATTAAGCCATCGCTTTCTTTTTGCCAAGCATTTCCCTGTTCGCTCAATATGACACGCAAGGCTTTTTCAGCATTGGTTTCTTTGGTGAGCAGAATCTCAGCACCGGCATTACCCAAGACAAAGCCTGGTCCTTTACCGGATTGATCATGGTGCGAAATCAAAATGTCCATCCCCTTTTCTAACAGCCATTTGGCCACTTTGATTCCTTTAGCTTTCTTTTCACTGAGGTAGGGGTTCTTGAGTAAAGTCTCCTCGACAATTTCACCTTTTGTACGCTGTAAACTGAGAAGTCGAAAAAAAGGCGCCTCGCCAAAATGCTCTGAGATGGTCAGCCTGTCATCGGCAAGAGGAATTCCGACGGTGAGAAACTCCTGCTGCTGGGGTTGATAATGGATCAAGACGCGATCTACTTGTGCAATCTCCATCTTTACCCGATTTTCGATCTCTTCTGATAAACGGTGTCCTTTTTCCAGTTCTTTTACCCGGAGTATTAAATCCAGCTCTATAAATTTGTAACGTCCAGCATTTCTGGCCCAAATATTTTGAATTTCTGCAACGCGAGGGTCTGAAAGGACGATTTCACGGATTCGAGTCAGGCTGCTATAATCGAGGGAAGCGTCGAGAAGGACTCGAACAGAGTCAAGAAAGATGGCAATGGCGGATCGAGCAATAAAGATAACAACTATTACCGCAGCATATTTATCTACTGCAAACCCAATGGCACTGCCCAAAAGCGCCATCAGGATAACCAGGGAGGACAGCATATCGGTCCAGATATGCCGCGCGTCAGCAATCAAACTTGGCGATCCGGTTTCCGTACCCTTTTTAAGCTCATACCTGGAAAACCACCAAGTAATCAGAATGGTTAAACCAATCCCGGCTGTGGCCAAGGGTATATGCGTAGGAAGAGGTAGGTCAGGGTCAACAAATACCGCTTTAATGATTTCATACCCGGCAAAAAAAATCAGGACAGAGGTTGCTATTGCAACCAGGTTTTCTACCTTATAAAGGCCGTAGGGGAAGCCGCGGGCTGGACGTTCTGAAATTTTGATACCAGCCAGGATAATGGCTGAAGAAACGACGTCAGACAGGGAGTGGATGGCATCAGCTGTAACAGCCAAACTGCCGGAGATCAAGGCCACAGCAGTTTTTATCCCTACCAGCAACAGGTTGGTCAGGATGGACAGCCAGGCTGTTTTTTCTGAGGATTCCATGAAGACTTCTCCGCTTCAAAGATACTCTACCCAACAAAATATTAGCGTTTGACACACTATCCTCTTCAGGACAGTTCATTGATTCTTTCAGACAAAACCCCTGCAAGCTTTCTTAACGCCAATGATGCAGGAGCTGAAGGATAGGCCGAGACCACAGGTTGAGCATTCGCCACCGCCATCGGCATACTTTTGTCGTAAGGTATTTCTGAAAGTATTGGAAAATCATTGTCTTGTGCAAATTGTTTTATTGCTCTGTTCGATTCAGGGTGGATATCAGATCTGTTCAGTGCTATGCCCAATGGTGTCTTGAAATGCTTGACGACCTCAACAACTCGTTTCAAATCATTGAGAGCTGCCGGCGTCGGTTCGGTTGCCAGGACCACATAATCAGCACCTTTTACCGATGCGATGACCGGACAGCCAATTCCTGGTGGTCCATCAGTAAGTATCATTTCTGCACGGGAATTCTCTGCTTCCTGCCTTGCTCTCCTTTTGACGATATCGACGATATGACCAGAGCTAGTTCCTCCAATATGAAGCTCTCCAGCGACAAGCAACATGTTTTCAGTGTCAAATATGTTGAGCCGCCCATTGACCACCTCTTTGATCTCGATGGCGTCTTCTGGGCAGGTGAAGGTGCAGGCGCCACATCCTTCACAGGAATAGGAAATAATTATGGGCTGATCTACCCCAATTATTGAAGAAAATTGACAAACGTCTTTGCACATCATACAACCGATGCATTTGGCATAATCGATAAATGCCTTGGAAGATGCTGCAATCTCCTCCGAGTCTCTCAGCTTAGCCCCTAAAACCAAGTTAAGGTTAGGTGCATCCACATCGGTATCAGCCAGCACCATTTTATATTTCCGGGCATAGAGAACACCTAGTGAAGCGACAATAGATGATTTGCCGACGCCACCTTTGCCGCTCAGTATCACGATTTCTTTCATGACAAGTACTCCCGTGCAATTTTATGAGCAAACTGAACAAAAGTCATTGCACTTGCTGCCTCCGGAAACATTGTTACAATAGGATTTCCTGACACATAACTTTTGATAAGCAAGTCATCTGTATTGAGTTCCGCGGCAAATACGGTGTTATGTTCTTGGGCTATTCTCTGTACCGCCTTCTTTGGTGAAGGTAAATCTGCTCGGTTCAGAAATGCTGTGCCTTTGAGTTCAAATACGTCCAGGAGTTTCAAAATAAGCTCAAAGTCATGGGCGCCCAGTGGGGTCGGCTCTGTTACCGCTATTACCATGTCTGAGCCTTGCAAGGCTTTAATGACATTACAATGTGCCCCAGGTGAGGTATCCACGATGATTATGTCAAAATCCTGTGCCTCCTGAAACACCCTGTCCTTGAGTTTTCCTACAACAATTGCACTTTCTTCCAGTGTGGGGATGAGTTCACCGGTATAAAGAGTCAAATTGCCCTGATTCGTCTTATACGTCTTACCAACAGCTTTTTTGCCTCGACATATAGCATTTGTCTCGCATACCAGCAGGCAAGCTTCACAGCCATTACATGAACCTAACAGCACAGGAGCTTTGTTCTTAGGAAGAAACAGGGCGTTAAGGCGGCAGGCTTCAACGCAGGCACCGCATGAGTTACATTTACTTTCATCAATAAGCGGCATAGTAATAAATACATCGACGGAATTTTTCAATGCCACGCCCAGAAGAATGGCGGCATTAGGAGCATCCACGTCGGCATCCACCAATGCGACCTTGTGCCCCATGTCCGCCAAGGCACAAGCAACATTGACAGCGACCGTGGTTTTACCGACGCCTCCTTTGCCGCCTGTCACACCGATTACCGGTGCCTGGAAGGGTTTTTCATGATAGGCTGTAATAATTTCAGGCCGTAATGTCTCTGCTAGACTCGTCGGCATCGCCCTCTTCCCCCTCCCATACCCCTTCCAAGTCCTTTGCCTTGCCTTGGCCCGCAGGGAAGAACTTCTGATGGAACGGCCTCAGTTTCGCTGAATTCACCTTTATTAAATTTGGCTAGAGCCTCTTTAACCGTATCTTGAGACGATACACCTTCGTACACCTTAATATCTGCCTCTCGTAGAGCGGTAGAAGCATTTGGGCCGACATAACCTGTCAATATCGCGTCGACTCCTTTGTTAGATATGAGTTGCGCTGCCCCTATTCCCGCACCCTGTGTTTGGGAAGCAGCACTATTATCTATGACTTCTGTTGCATTGGTTTCCGTATCGATAATCAAAAAACAGGGAGCTCTACCAAACGTAGTGTCTATGTTTGCCTCAATGTCTTTTCCTGTAGACGTTATGCAAAGCTTCATATCATCCTCCTTGGACTTTCTATGGTCTTCTGCCGCCACCTTGGCCCCTGCTTCTTCCTCTTCCAAAGCCGCCTGCGTCTATTCTGTGAATATTGGAACTTCCACATTTCGGGCAGACCATCTGCCTACCAGATTGACCTGATCCATACGGTACTTCCCATTCATAATCACATGCATAACACTTAAAGTTTCTCTGCGCGGTCATAAGGCTCCTCCTTTAATTATATTATGCAGTAAGAACTTCCTTTTTCTTATTGTCCGTATATAAATAAAAAAAGCTGAGCTGCTTTGCCTTTAGTGTATTGAGTTGACTATTTGTAAAAAAATTAAGGCGAAACAACAAACATACAAGAGCTACAGAGTGGTAACCTTATGGTTGGGCAGGTGAGGTAGGTTATCCTTTTGTTAACAAAACTTTTTTAGGTCATTGAGATGTGTTCTGGATGGTTAATTTTTGAGAAATTAACAGGTATGAAGATGTTCCTGACTTCTCATTTTTGACGTTCTGAAATTATTTCTGGGCCAATCAGGTCATATTCGTCTCATTCCTTCACCGCGCTCCCCAAAATAATTCATATTTCTTTAACTTGACATCCTAACTCGGTTTGATAACAGTACTACTGAAAAGGGTATATGCCCAGAATGTAAGCATTGTCGCACAACAAAAGCTCAGGAGGCAACCCTATGACAGAAGAAGTAGATGCTGGATGTGCCCGCCCAACAGGAGGACCGGTCGGAGAGGGACCGGCAGAGGTTAAAGAATCAGGAGGAATTATTAAGGAGGAACGTCGAATGATAATGGTAGGCCAAAAAGCACCGGATTTTGTTGCGCCAGGGTATCAAAAAGGACAGTTTATCAACATTAAACTTTCAGATTATCTTGGTAAGTGGGTCCTTCTATGTTTTTATCCCGGGGATTTCAGCGGTCGCTGAAAAATACCCGGAACTGCAGAAACTCGGTATTGAGGTGCTCTCCATGTCCATCGACTCTATGTTTGTTCATAAAATGTGGGATGTCAACAAATTAGCCAAAATGGTGTCCGGCGGTGTACCCTTTGCAATGTTATCTGATGCGGGCGGCAAAGTGGGTAAAGAATATGGCATTTTTGATGAGAGCGCAGGAGTGGAAGCCAGAGGCAGATTTATCATTGACCCCGATGGAAATATCCAAGGCTATGAAGTGTTGACTCCTCCCGTCGGCCGAAATGTCAATGAGACTATTCGGCAGGTGCAAGCGTTCCAGTTAGTTCTTAATACACAGGGTAAAGAGGCGACCCCGTCTGGTTGGCGACCCGGCAAGAAGACCCTGAAACCAGGCATTGACCTTGTTGGCAAGGTTTGGCAAGAATGGAAAACGAGTATGGCGTTCGATTGATCCAAATACGCCTGAGGAGGCGGACTCATCAGGCGTATTTGAAAACAGGTATTAAACCATGTCAAAAATACGAACCGGTCGACAAATATTTTATAATATTTTTTCGTATTTTTATGATTTTTTCATAAAAATACATTCCGGCCACCACAGAGACGAGACGCGTACATTTCTGGTTGATTCAGCCCGAATAGACAATACAACACAAATTAGAGTATTGGATATCTGTTGTGGTACCGGATCGGTCATTCTTTCGTTTACTACAAAATATGTTGATGCTCTGGCAATTGGTTACGACTTTTCTGTTGGCATGTTGCATAAAGCAAAAGAAAAGGATGCGGCCAATAAAATAATTCTTGTTAATGGTGATGCTGCATGTTTGTCATTTGTTGATGACTGTTTTGATATCGTTTGCTGTTCCCATGCGTTATACGAATTAAAAGGTCAGGTGAGAACGGATGCACTCCTGGAAATGAAACGGGTGGTAAAGCCGGAGGGCCAGGTATTGATTATGGAGCATGAAGTTCCACGAAATTCTATCGTGAAAACAATGTTTTACATAAGAATGTTGATGATGGGACCGACTGATTCCCATGAGTTTTTAAAACAAGGTTTATCCCCATTCAAAAAAATATTTACTGACGTCTCCTTATCACACACTCCATCTGGCAAAAGCAAACTCATCATTTGTCGTAAAAAAATATGAATGTTACCTTTACGCACAAACAGTCTGATACAGGATCGAGTTCGGAGACTCATGACGATCCGGGGAGTTGGCGAAGTAACCGCACTGACCTGGGTTCTGGAAATCGGCTAACTGCCAAGGTTTGATTCCATACGGCAAGCCATCAGCTACTGCGGCCTTTGCAGTGCTCAGCGTGAATCTGCCGGCAAGGAGCAGCGGAGGCCGATTTCGAAGAAGCGCAACAAGGAGAGCGAAAAAAACCGGGTGAATCAAGATTAAATGTTCTATGAACATAAATATCTTACTTAAATTATACTGTGCTCGAATACAATATTTTACTGCAGATTGGGTATTTTTGCACAACGCCCCGAAAAGGTGCATTCCAGCTTGGGGTAAACCCAACAACTGCACTACCCGGCAGTAATCTTCAAATATGTACCTGAAACAATACATATTTTCAAACGCGTTTTCCATCTCTCTAGATTGATACCCACAGACCGTTTATGACAAAAAGTCTGGTAGTAGAATAGGTGAGACATTCGGCACCATCTGAAGCTAGTGAGTAATT
>WTAT01000096.1 GCA_013139415.1 Desulforhopalus sp. | reverse complement strand
TTTCTGGAGCTTCTTGGTGAGATAGGAGATGGGGCAAAACGTTGACTTTTTCCAGGGAAGGTGATAGCAAGAAAATGCGGAAGGAGGGATGGCCGAGAGGTTGAAGGCGGCGGTCTTGAAAACCGTTCGGCTAGGTTGCAGTAAGGGTGCATGGATACTACAAAATTTCAAATACTCCGTATAGTTAACCTACTTTAGACACCTTTCAAATACTTTCATTTCTTACCAGAAATTACCTTCAAAATCCTTTTCGAGCGTAGGTATAGCGTAGGTACGTTTAGATGGGGCAAAAGTCCGTTCAGACCGTTGACCTGCAGGAATCATTGACAGACAACAATATACTGTGTCAGATTGAAACCAGGGCGAGTGTGGATTAAGGGATGTAATGTATAGTTTCCTAGGGGTTGGGCAGGGCTTAAATCTCGATCTACATGTAAGTTGATCTCCCAAAACCACATTTCTTTGTTTGTTTGAACAATTCACAATGGTACACGCGTCCCTGCTTATACACAATAACGTGTCATCCATTTCTGCCTCGCCTTCGCCGACGGCCTGAAAATCAGGAATTTCGAAGAGAAAAATCAGGGATCTCCTGATTGCACCCTTCCCTGGTGATTTCCTATAATAAATGACATATGTAATTCCTGCATCTTGTGAGAGCGGCACAAGCTCCCTATTGGAGCCGATGTGAGAGCTGGTTCTTGGCGCTGAATCAGTGATTTCCTTGTGGATTAATCCAATGAAAAGAAGGAAGACCAGAAATGAAAACTGACCCTCAAGCGAGGTGTTCCATTTGTAAAGCAGCCTATTCCGAGGTGGTGCAAGGTGGAAGAGAGTATCTCATCCCTTGGGGACCGTTCTCTCTCTGTGACAAGTGCCATAGATTAGCTATTATGGAAGCATCGCAAGCTGAGTTCAAACCGCAATGGCAGTCTCTCAAAAGCGCTGCCCCGAAAGCAAGATCATAATGAAAAAAACACTCAAAACGGCGGCTGAAGAGCTATCTTTTGTGCGGAAGCACTGCTTTGGAAGAACATACCCTGCAAGCGATGGTCGCTGTCGCTACATAAGAGCTAAGGTACTGTTCAAATCCTCCGCGATCTCAACAGGCAGAAGCGACTCCAAAGAAATGGATGCAGTCTTTCTCTGTCGATACCCCGATGAAGAAATGCCTTTACATAAAGCACGTCTAACTTCTGAGCTAGACCAGTGTCCTCACAAAGAAAGAAGAAAAATGACTGATGCGCGGTATGCGAAAGAAGTCTGACTACGTTCCCTGCTTATTCACACTTTCCTTCAAAATGGACTATTAATTTTTCAAAGGATACAGTGGAGTTTCGGCTCCGCTTCTTTGAGCTTCAATCTTCTATTGGCGGGAGCTGCATAATTCAAAAGTAATACAATGTAATACATATCTTCTAGGCGCTAGAGTGTAGAGGCATCTTCTAAAGGGTAGGCCGTGGTTCAAACATCTAAAGGCGGAACTGAGACAATCTTGCTGGTTGACGATGCGGAACCCTTCCGGAGTGTTGGGCAGGAGATACTCAACGAGCTTGGTTACAAGGTGATTACGGCTTCAGATGGTGAAAGTGCCTTGGAACTGTATTGCAAGGAGCAGAAACGAATTGATCTAGTCCTGTTGGATCTGATCATGCCAGGAAAGGACGGTAGGGAGTGTCTTGAAGAACTTCTGAAGGTGAATCCAAGGCTGAAAGTTGTGATGACTTGTAGTGGTCTTCTTGGCGGGTCTACCAAAAAACTTATTGAATCCAGGGCCAAAGGTTTCCTCAGCAAACCCTATGAAATAGGTGAGTTTCCCAGAGTGATCCGTGATGTCTTGGATAGCGATTGATTTTATGCTCGTAGTATTAATGGACAGGGGGGTGGGAGCAGGCGGCCCACCCCAAGAGAAGCCAAAGCTGACTCTTTCCCGAATGTAGCTTCATCGTTAGTATGTAATCTCTCCTACCCTTTTACTGAAAGTTTGCATATCATACTTTAATCCACACTTTTTCTTTTGAGACCCAGCTACAATACTTTGTGCTAGATTCACTAGGAGCGGAAGTGTGAATTAAGGGATGTAATGTGAACTTTAATATTCGTTTGGCAGGCATTCACTAACTCCTCATAAATGAAACTTGGACCCCACCGCACATACCTTAGGAGACTTGTTATGGACAACTTTCATCAAAGATTATTAAGCCAAGCGCAAGACATATGGAGTGCCATTCTGAATCACCACTTTCTTAAGATGACAGCTGAGGGCAGCATTCCTGATAAGACTTTTAAAACATGGATACAGCAGGACTATGTGTTTGTGCAAGAAGCGATCCCTTTTGTTGCAGTGCTGCTGGCAAAGGCGCCTATTCATTTGAGGCCAATTTTTATTCAAATCCTCTCCGGTCTGGATCGAGAATTGGAGCTGTTTCGAAGAAATGCCGCTGCTCATGGGGTTAATTTAGAGAATGTGACGCCCTCTCCAACTTGCTATAGCTTTAGTCAATTCTTGATGACCACCGCTTACAATAGTTCTTTTGCAGAGAGCTTTACGGTACTTTATGCTGCTGAAAAAGCCTATCTGGATTCCTGGATGGAGGTCAAAAATAATTTAAAAATCCAAAGTCCTTGGCAGGAGTTTATTGATAATTGGACGAATGAAGAATTTCAACAATTTGTAAACTGGTTAACTAGCACTGTGAACGAGTTGGCAACAGGCAAGCCAGAAGGTGAATTGCGAAGAATGGAAGAGTTGTTTTTAATAACAGCGCGATATGAGTACTTATTCTGGGAAATGGCGGCCACAGAAGAAATTTGGCCGGTTTAATTAGTGTGCAATTTTTCAGAAATTGTCGATTGGATTTCTGCAAGATAGATATTCTTGTTAGGTGATCTCCATACAAGAAGTCGGGTCCGGCAAAATCCAGATTAGTAGTCATCACCATATGCAG
>WTAT01000629.1 GCA_013139415.1 Desulforhopalus sp. | reverse complement strand
CCCTTCAAAGGATGTACTCCAGCTGTTGCAATATGAGCAAGCAAAAGAATTCATGGCCTTTCCCTTGCGGATGGCCGGTAACACCCTTCAGATTACCATGACTGAACCTTCCGACGCCACAGCGGTGGAGGAATTGCAGAATGTGGTCAACATGGAGTTGTCCGTTTGTGTTTCAACTGAAAACGACATCGTGGAGGCCTATCAGAAATATTATGGCATTGATGAGACTGAAGCAAATTCCTTTCTCGGCGCAAAGGAAGATGCTGAAGAGGAACTCGATATTACCCAGGTCGATGACTTCGGATCGATAGTTGCCGAGGCTGCTGATGATTTCGAACTTGAAATAGAAGACGAAGATGAAACAGGGGATCAGTTCGCCGCTTCTGATGCGCCAATTATAAAATTGGTGAATGGTATTTTGATCAAAGCAGTTCAGGATGGGGCATCTGATATCCATGTAGAACCCTATGAAAAGAGCATGCAGGTAAGATACCGCAAGGATGGTGCCCTTTTTAAAACGATGAACCTGCCGCTGACGATCAAAAATGCCCTGGTTGCCAGAATGAAAATTCTCTCCGGCCTTGATATAACGGAGAGCAGAGTTCCCCAGTATGGGCGTATAAAAATGCGCATGGGGCGGAATCGATCTGTCGATTTCCGTGTTTCGTCACTGCCCACACTCTTTGGTGAATCCGTTGTTCTTCGTATCCTTGACAAATCTTCACTGAATGTTGATTTAACCAAGCTTGGTTTTACTCAGGAAACATTTGAGATGCTGAAAAGATGTCTCAGCAACCCGCAGGGACTGCTCCTTGTCACCGGTCCTACCGTATCCGGAAAGACAGTAACTCTATATTCTGCACTTAACTCGATGAATAGTGAGGATATCAAAATCCTCACGGCTGAAGATCCGGTTGAGTTTAATTTTAAAGGTATCAACCAGGTAAATGTCCACCAGGAAGTTGGAATGACCTTTGCTGCAGCACTCAAGGCGTTTCTCAGGCAGGATCCGGACATAATTATGGTTGGTGAGATTCGTGATATTGAGACGGCTGAAATTGCTATTAAGGCAGCTATGACCGGCCACCTCGTTTTTTCAACACTCCATACCAACGATAGTCCTGCTACTATTGGTCGTCTTGTTGATATCGGTATTCCGCCATATATGTTGGCTTCTTCTGTAACCATGGTGCTTTCCCAGCGTCTGGGGCGAAAATTATGTCCTAATTGTAAAAAGATTGTTCAGTACGAGCCTGAAGAATTGGCTAAAATTGGTTTCAAAGAGGACGAACTCGAAGATCTTGAAATCTACGGACCTAACGGTTGCCAAGAGTGCAGTAACCTTGGTTATAAGGGACGGGTCGGTTTTTTTGAACTGATGGAGATTACAGATGAGGTTGGTAAGGCCATCAGTGCTGAAGTCCCCGAAGATCAGTTGAGAAAAGTAGCCATCCAGGAAGGTATGATCCCCTTGCGCGATGCTGCACTGCAAAAAGTAAGGGAAGGTATAACCAGTATCGAGGAAGCCTTGCGACGAACTGTTGCTCACAAGGATACGCTTCCTGCATATATGGTGAACCCGGATGAGGAACATTATGAGGATGGAGATGTAATTATCAGGGAGGGCAATAAAGATATAGATTTTTTCAAACTCATCAGGGGGGGGCTCACTGTTATTAAAGGTGGTAAAAAAATTGCCGAGCTCACTGAGCCCGGTGAATATTTTGGCGAAATGGCATCAATTACCGGAGAGCAGAGAACCGCTACAATCATTTCCCAGGGAAGATCGACTTTAAAGCGTTTCCCGGGCGATAAGATTGAGGAAATAATTGAAAAATATCCTGATGTTTCTAAATTTCTCTTCAAAACCATGACCAAGCGTTTGCAGAAGACCAACCAGATTACGGTAAAACTAGCCGGAGGAGGTCGCAAACCTCCGCAAGGTCCTTCCAACCATCCAACCAGATGATAAGCCGATTGCTAATCTTACCTATAGATTTCTCGTGTATTGATGAACTCTGAGACAACCAGAGAGTTACGGATAGTTGCCCTGCTTGATGGAAGACCGGGACATGAAAAACAGACTATGGGGATCATTCAGGCTCTGCAGGCAAGGGGCCCTGTTCAGATTTTCCGGATTAATGTCAGAAGCTTTTCCTTGATTGACTCTGTGATGCAGACATACCGCCTTTTCCTTACAAGGAGTGGTTTATCTCATCCCCAAATCAGCAAAGGTGATTTGTTGATTGGAACCGGTAGTCGTACACATCTGCCAATGCTGCTTTATAAAAAAAAATATGGTATTCCTGCGGTTACCTGCATGACACCCCCTGTTTATTTGCGGAATCGTTTCGATCTCTGTTTTGTCCCGGAACATGACGAATTGAGCGAAGATGGAAACATCATGCTCACCGCAGGAGCACCCAACTGTTCAGTCAACAAAAGAAAACACCGGGACGACTGTGGGTTGATATTAGTGGGAGGGGTAGATACGAAAAGCCATCACTGGGACAGTTTGCAGGTGGTGGAAATGGTCGAAAAAATAGTTAAAAAGGAGTTTCAGAAAAGCTGGACAGTGTCTTCTTCTCCAAGAACACCAAAAGATGCAGTGGAAATGATTACAAAGTTGGCGGGAAAATACAGCAATATACATTTCTTTGATTACAGAGACACTCCTCCGGGTTGGATAGAAGAACAATATGACAAAAACAGTCTGGTGTGGGTTACTGCCGATTCGATTTCAATGGTCTATGAAGCTATCACCGCAGGTTGTAGTGTTGGAATTTTTCCCATGCAATGGCTCAGGGAAAACGGCAAATTTAAGAGAAATGAGAACGTTTTACTTGAAAAAAGATTAGTAACGCCTTTCACGACCTGGGAAGAGGGCAATATGATCCAGGTCGAAAACCTAGAACTTAATGAAGCACAGCGATGTGCCGATCGCATCTTACAAAAATGGTGGGCCAAAAACTTACAATAGTTCAGCTTCTACCGGAACTCGATGAGGGTGGGGTCGAAGGTGAAACCCTTGACCTGGCAATTTATTTGTCACGCAATGGATATCGATCGATAGTTATCTCAGGAGGTGGTCGGCTGGTACCACAACTTGAAGAGGCCGGTTGCATTCACGTCCATTGGCCTCATATAGGGGAAAAGAGTCTGCGCTGTCTCCCATATATTTCAAAATTGCGCAAATTCCTGCTTGCTGAACAGGTTGACGTTCTTCATATGCGCTCAAGGTTACCTGCGTGGATTGGCTATCTGGCCTGGAAACTTCTGCCGGAATCTCAAAGACCATCTCTAATAACCACATTTCATGGGTTTCATTCAGTCAACTCATACTCGAGTATAATGACCAAAGGGGAACGAGTTGTCGCGGTATCAGAGATTATAAAACGACATATTATCGACGAATATAAGATTGACGAAGAAAAGATTCGTCTGATTTATGGGGGGGTTGATACTCAGGAATTCTCACCTGAAACGGTCATAAGTGATCGCGTTCTGCAATTACGACAAAAGTGGCTGGCAGCGCATGAGGACAAACCTGTTATCATGCTTCCCGGCCGATTCACTCAATTGAAAGGGCAAGATATTCTGATTGAGAGTCTTGCCTTAATTAAAAAATGTGATTTTGTCTGTTTGTTAATTGGTGATACGGAGGAAAAACCCGCATTTACCCTAAAACTAAGGAATCAAATAGAATTCCATGGACTTGATGAAAAAGTCCTGCTCGTTGGACATTGCAGTGATATGCCTGCCGCATTACTGCTGGCCGATATAGTAATATCGGCCTCTTCAACCAAACCAGAAGCTTTTGGCAAGGTTGCCATAGAGGCTATGGCTATGGGCAAACCGATGATTGCAACGGCCCATGGCGGAAGCTTGGAAACTGTGGTGCCGGGAAGGACGGGTTGGCTGGTGCCTCCACTCGATCCAAAATCAATGTCAATAGCAATTTTTGAGGCTCTATCCGATCTTGAGAACACAGAAAAACTTGGCCAACAGGGACGCGAATGGGTCAGTGAACATTTCACCACAAAGATTATGTGTGAAAAGATGATAGCTCTCTACTGTGAAGCCTATAAGGATAAAAAAAGCTTACGGGTATGAAGTTAATCATTTTCTGAAATGACGTTCCAGAAAATCACATTCTTTAGGTGATAAATCGTATTTTTGAGCAACTTTTCCAAGCAGC
>WTAT01000324.1 GCA_013139415.1 Desulforhopalus sp. | reverse complement strand
AGGTCAATAGATTTAAGCAGATTTTCATTGTCAATAATATCGTTTACGTGACGTCCTACTACTTCCTCCCCATGATAATCGATCATGTGCAGGAATGCGGGATTGACCTGGACAATGAGCTTTCGGGCATCGGTGGTCATGACCCCGTCAGTAAGACTGTTGACCATTACCCCCAGCCGGGATTTAGAATCTGCGATGTCCTGAAGAGCACTCGTATAGCGCAGCGATTTGTCCACCACCGCACGTAATTGGTCGGGGGTGAAAGGTTTGGGGATAAAGTCAAAAGCACCTTTTTTCATTGCTTCAATAGAGTGCTCAAGGGTTGCATAGCCTGTAATAACAATGACAACCGTGTCAGGATGGTGGTTACGAACTTCGGAGAGTACGTCGAAACCGGAAATGGTTGGCATCATGAGGTCAACCAGAACTATATCGTAATGCCTCTCCTTAATCATTTGTAGTCCCTGCTCGCCATCCGGAGCAGCGGCTACCTCAAACCCTTTATCGGAAAGAACGAGTATACAGGCATCACGAATTCGTGGTTCATCGTCAATAACGAGAATTCTTGGGTTGTGCAGATGGGTTTCCAACGAAGTAGTGGTCATTTTATGGTTCCTCTTTGTTTCGTTTAACAGGACACAAACTGTGTTCCAACGTCGAGATAAGATTTTTACGTATCGCTCATCACCTTGTAATAAAAAATGTAGATCCTCGCAATTCCAACTTATTACCAACACATTTATTAAGTGATTTCCCAGTCTGGATTTCCAGCATAAATTTCGGTTTTCAAGGTATGGTTAATTTTTGGAGAAAACAAATTTTCCGGAGAATTTCAAAGAAATGGTAAGAGTTTATGGGGAATATCACTTTTATATGTAAAAGGTCATTGGTAAGAAAAAAAAGCTATGATAACAGTATTAATTTATTATAATGCCTTAGGTCGAATCCTTTACCGATACATTGTTTAACCCGAATATATGGTGCATACCCGCTGTAAACTGCTGGAGTCAACACTATGGTTAGTGGTTTACCTGTCGGGCCAATCTCATGGAGGATCTTTTAGTGACCAGGATTACCCCCAAGCAGGAGAATGAAGATAAGATAGGATCAGTTTTAGTCGTTGGTTCAGGTATCGGAGGTATGCAGGCTGCCCTTGATCTTGCCAATAGCGGTCTGATGGTTCATATGATCAATGATGAACCGTCAATCGGAGGTACAATGTCCAGGCTGGACAAAACCTTCCCCACCGGTGACTGCGCCATGTGTATGATTTCTCCACGCATGGTGGAATCCAGTCGACACCCCAATATCAAAATGCATACCATGGCCACGGTGGCCAGTGTCTCAGGGCACGAGGGTAATTTTACTGCTACCATCGCGCAGAAAGCCCGTTATGTCGACCCAGAACGCTGTACCGGTTGTGGGGACTGTGAACCCAAATGTCCGGTCAAGGTCTTTAATGTTTTCAACCAGGGGTTAGACAAACGAAAGGCCGTCTATGCACTCTTTCCTCAGGCCGTTCCCAACACCCGGGCAATAGATCCGGCCCATTGCCTTTACCTGACAAAAAATGTCTGCCGAAAATGTGAAAAGGTCTGCCAGGCGGATGCGATAAATTTTGAGGATAAAGACAAACTGATTGATGTTCAGGTTGGTTCGATCGTCCTCACCCCCGGCCTCAAGACCTATCAGCCGGAGATTCGACAGGAATTCGGATACGGCAAGCTGCAAAATGTTGTCACTTCGCTCCAGTTCGAGCGGTTACTCTCTGCGTCGGGTCCATGTAGTGGAACGGTTGAACGACCATCCGACGGCGGCCACCCTAAGCGGTTAGCCTGGATACAGTGTGTCGGCTCCCGAAATGACCATAATGCGAATCCCTGGTGTTCCTCAGTCTGCTGCATGTACGCAGCCAAACAGTCAATTATTGCCAACGAGCATGACAATGAAGTGCAGTCTACTATTTACTACATGGAGCTGAGAGCTTTTGGTAAAGATTTTGACAAGTATATTGAAAAAGCAAAAAACGATGCGGGGGTCATCTATAAGCGGGCAATGATCGCCGAGATTGTTGAAAACCCTGAGACCAAAGATCTGCTCATTCATTCGGTTGACGACGAAGGCAAACTGGTCAAAGAAGAGTTTGATATGGTCATTCTCTCAATTGGTTTTGAGCCTCGTGACGATGCCGCCGATTTTGCAAAAATATTCGGTATTGCCACCGATGAATACGGTTTTGCCCAAACCTCCAAGCTGCGACCGGTTGAAACTTCACGAAAAGGTATCTATGTTGCTGGAACTTATCAGGGTCCAAAGGATATTCCGGAAACAGTTATTCAGGGCAGTGGTGCTGCCGCTGGAGCTATGGCATTGCTTGGTGGTCAACGGGGCACTGAAGTTGAGGAAGTCATCCTGCCCGATGAGAGGGATATTGAAGGTGAAGAACCGAGAATAGGTGTCATTGTTTGCCATTGCGGGTCCAATATTGCCGGAACCGTCGATGTTAAAAAGGTAGCAGAAGTTGCTGCACAAGAACCGGGCGTTACCCATGCCGAGACAATTATCTACGCCTGTGCCCCGGACGGACAGCAGAAAATCAGGGATCTGATTAAAGAAAAAGGCTTAAACAGAGTCGTGGTCGCTTCCTGCACTCCGCGAACCCATTCACCACTCTTTCAGGATACCATTCGGGAAGTCGGATTGAATA
>WTAT01000390.1 GCA_013139415.1 Desulforhopalus sp. | reverse complement strand
CTGATAAAGCGGCTCAGCCTCCATCTGGCAGAACTATTTGCTGCAGCAGATGAAGAAGTGGTCAGTATTCCCGCTACGCACAACTGGATTAAGGAGAAGTTGATCAGTAACTGGTCACACCGACATGTGGCATTTATAGCCGGCCTTGGGCAATTTGGCCTCAACAATATGCTGATTACCGACAAAGGGTGTTGCGGCAGGATTGGGAGTTTGATCACCTCCGCTGTGATAGAACCGGACGCTCGTCCTGAAGTAGAAGCCTGCCTCTATAAATATGATGGCAGTTGTAAAAAATGCGTCAGTAAATGCGTCAACGAAGCCCTCTTCGAAGATTCTTTTGATCGGTTCAAATGTTATGATCAGTTACTGGAAAACGTAGAGGAGCACAAATCCGTCGGCTATGCGGATGTATGCGGTAAGTGCCTCGCTGCAGTGCCTTGTTCCCATATCAACCCTGTCAAAATGAAGCTCAAAATAAAAAAATGAAATACTAAACTGGATTTCATTATAATTCGTTAATTGTAAGGAAAGAAAAATGGCAAGTGAAATAAAACCTGTTGTTTCCTATGACGAGACACTTGCAAAGCTCGATATACGAGTTGGAAGAGTTGTCGAGGTTGAACTGGAAACCAGAACGCATAAGCAGACATACAGGATGGTTGTTGATTTCGGAAAATACGGAAAGCGATTAAGTTTCGGCCGTTTTACCTGCCATCCTGTCGAAGAAGTAAAAGACAGGCTGGTGCTCGGAGTTTTAAACTTTACTCCAAGGCCAATGGGACCTGTCACTTCAGAGGTGTTGATTGTCGGTGTGCAATACCCAAAAGCGGAAAGCGGTGAGGCCACATTTGTTTCACCTGCAGTAAATGCTAAAATTGGCAGTAAGTTGTTCTAACCTCGGTAAAGGGGGATATGAGCCGGGACTCTTTTTAGTACCCCCTTGAGGGGTGTTCTTTTCAATACCCCTCAGGTAAGCGATAGACTCCGAGAGGGTATTGAACTGAATGACAGGAAACCTGGAGTAAGGCACTAATGGAGCGGGACTGTTAATGATCGTCTAATACTTATAGCGGCTGTGGAGAATATCCACTTCATCTTTACATTTATATCCGGTTTTCATGCTGTCCAGCGCTCCGGCGACGGCAAAAACCACCATGTACACATGGGTCAGATAGAAGGCAAGTGTTGCCATGCCAAGAACATTATGGATGATGGCATACAAACGTACCGTATCCAGAGCCGTCGTGCCCATTCCCCAGATGATATAGCCGGAATAGGCCATGACAACACCCCCAACAGTGGCCAACCAGAAGTACATTTTCTGCCCAGCATTGTATTTACCTGCAGGTACCGGTTCTTTCTTTTTAGTCAGGTAGCCTCCGAGCATAAACATCCAGGAAATGTCATGGAGGTGAGGGAGCATATCCTTGAACCACATAATGAGCATCAGCACTGCCGGAAGAATGAAGACCATCGCCATTCCGGTGTGTACGTACCTGGCGACTCGAACCAAGGTACCTCCTCCGAGATAGCTCCCTAACACCATCATCAGCCCGGTGAGAGCCAGCAGAGAAAAACTGACTGCTGCAATAAAATGGACAACCCTTGCAAACAGGGGAAAATAAAATATTTGCCCGCTGTCGTGATCAAAATGTTGAGGCCCGATAATCAGGTAGTGAAGCAAAAAAACTCCGGGAACTGCTGTAATGATGGTTAAAAATATTTTCCAGAACCATTGTCCCTGCAGGGTGGTAAAGAGTTGGCCGTATCCCTGCCAGTTTCCGGTAATTGTGCCAATAAGTGTGTGGTAATAATCAGATGATGACCCCTCAGAAAGGCCGGCGAGACCCTGGCCATTCTGGGCGAAAACAAAAGCCGTAAACCCTGCCACAAGAAAGACTGTGGGCAGAAACACAGATCGAAGAAATTTTTGCATAGTGTGCTCCTGATAAAGGATACTCCAGCCTCATAGAACAGAAGGGAGGCTGGAGTATTCAGTTATGCGCAAGGCAATTTCTGTTTGTCTATTGCTTATATGCCCTGGACCATCCCCAGGCGTTAACGCCGGACCCTCGTTTAAAGACCCTTTCGCGATAGACATCAGCAACTACATTGGCGTCACCGGCGAGCAGTGCCTTTGTAGCACACATGCCAGCGCAGAGGGGCACTTTCCCCTCGGCTATACGGTTCTGGCCATAAAGTTTTTTCTCCTCATCACTGAAATTTTCTTCAGGACCGCCGGCGCAAAAGGTGCACTTATCCATGGCACCTCTGGCTCCAAATACATTGCCCCCAGGGAACTGTGGAGCACCAAACGGACAGGCCATAAAACAATAACCACAACCGATACAGGTCTTCTTACTCACCAACACTATGCCGTCTGCCCGCTGGTAGATAGCATCGACAGGACAGACGGCGATACACGGTGCATCTGCGCAATGCATACAGGAAACTGAGATAGATTTTTCACCGGGTTCTCCCTGTTTTAAAGTTATCACCCGGCGACGGTTCACGCCAACCGGCACATGATGTCCCTCTTTACAGGCGACGACACAACCACTGCAGTCTATGCATCGTTCCACGTCACATAAAAATTTAACTCTTGCCATATCTTCCTCCTCAATTTGCATTATGCACGGGTGACTTTGCACAGACCATCTTTGGTGGCCTGCATCTGGGTGACAATGTCATATCCATAGTTGGTGACGACATTGGCCGGGTCTCCGACAGTAAAGGGTGCATGCCCATCGGGATAATCTTTCACAAAGGACTCGCCCATCAGGGTACCGGCAAAATGGAAAGGCAGGAAGATGGTCTTTTCATCAACACGCTTGGTGAACTTGGCCTTTACTTTAATTTTAGCACCTTCGGGTGACTCAATTACCACCATGTCACCGTTGCGGATACCAAGGTTATTGGCCATGCGCGGGTTGATCTCAACGTACATTTCCGGTTGCAGCTCTGCGAGATATTTGTTGCTTCTGGTCTCTGCACCACCGCCCATATGTTCCACAACACGTCC
>WTAT01000188.1 GCA_013139415.1 Desulforhopalus sp. | reverse complement strand
TAACCAGTTTTTTATCGTAGCCTCGGTCCAGCAGCGGTTTCATGGCAACAAGAGTGATAATGGCGGTCACTGCCGTGCTGGATCCAATCATGGCGGCTAGGATTCCGCCGGTGATACAGGTACCCACACCCAAACCACCCGGCATCCAGCCAAGCCATTTGCTGCTCAAATCATATATCTGCTCACCCAACCCGCTTCGTGATAGAATCAGCCCGCCGAGGGTAAACAAAGGGATGGCCAGTAAAATGAAGTTAGTGGCCGTATGCTCCGCCACGATGGGCAGGGTATTCAGACCACTAATACTTCCATGGAAGAACAACAGACCGGTAAGACCTACCAGCCCAAGGGCGAAGGCTATCGGCACCCCCCAAAACAGAAGTGCCAGTGCAAAGACAAGAATGCCCAAAGGCTGGCTAAAAAAATAAAAAACGATTCCTACGGCAGCCGATAGTAGAAAGAACAAAACCATCAGAAACGGAGAGACGGATGATGCTTCAGAGGATTTTTCAGGATTCTTCTTCATCCAAAAAATCCTGGTCTGAATTTTTCTTATGGTTTGAATAACACTCAGGGCCATGCCGCTGGGAATTGCCAAAAGAACAAGCCACATGGGATAACGGAACAGCCCTTCACTCATGGAATGAAATTCAACGGCTTCCAGGAAATGGCCAAAACCGTAGATACCCAGTGCACAGATAAAGACCAGAGACGCAAGATCAGTGGCCACTCCAATGGCTTGTCTGCTGCGAGCAGGCAGCCGGGTAACAAATACATCGCAGGCCACGTGTTTGTCTGATTTTATACCGTATGGAACAGACAAAAACGTGAACCAGATAAATATCAAAACTGAAATTGCCAAAACCCATGAAGTCGGCTGATCCAGAAAATGCCGTGAAAAGGCCTCAAAGGACATAAATAAGGCCACTGACAGCATCATTAGACCGGCCAGCAAAGCGAAGGCAGAGGAGATGCGATCTATCAGCACCCCTGAGCCCCGCTCCGAGGAAACCGCTGTTTTATCCATTTTACTTCCTCAATCAAAGGCATCGTAACCATTCCAACTTCTATTTTGATTCTTCCAGCAGGCCCCATAACTCCTGGTATTGATCGCCAAGCTGCTCCTTTGCAAACCCCTTCATAACCGGTTTGACTGTATTTACGAGTTTGGTTTTCTGTTCATTTGAAAGTTCTACAAATGCCTTTGCTTTAGATTTCAGAAAGATAAAATCCTCTTCCCGCTCCCTGGCTGCGAAATTTCTTGTCCAGGCTTCAAACTCTCTGGCTGTGTCGGCTATTATTTTTTGATCCTCGCTGGAGAGTTTGTCCCAGGATTTTTTGTTGATCACCAGCCACATACTAAAGTAGGGTATGGTCGGGTCAACGGTCAGATAAGGAGCAACTTCATAGAGTTTGCTGCGTCGCCATCTGGAAACTCCCGAGCCGGCTCCCTGGATGGTTCCACGTTGCAAGGCCGTATAAATCTCTTTGGAACTCAGACCGATAGGAACAGCTCCCAATGCCTTGTACATGGTTGCCATGGCAGTTCCGGAGGTCCGCATTTTCAGCCCCTTGAAATCGTCAATAGTTGTAATGGCCTTGTCTCTACGTCCGATCAAACTGGTCCCAAAGGACCATGCAGCAAGCAACCTGCTGTTGAAATACTTTTCGAATTCAGCTGAAGCTATCTCGCGAGTCTTGGGATTGTCAAGGAATCTATAATAATGTTCATAGCTTTCCCAACAACCCATAGCGCCAAAAGATCCTACAAACTCCAGCACCGGAGAACGACGACCGACCAGGGCCACATGCAAAAGGCCGATATCGATCTGGTTTTTTGATATTGCTGCCATGATAGATTTTGCATTGTACAGAGATCCGGTCCCATAGTGTTTAATGTTTATTCTACCTCCCGTTTTTTCAGCCACGGCCGCTACGAACTTTTGGGATGCTATCTCATGGTTGCTT
This sequence comes from Desulforhopalus sp., assembly GCA_013139415.1. GTDB lineage: Bacteria > Desulfobacterota > Desulfobulbia > Desulfobulbales > Desulfocapsaceae > Desulforhopalus_A. Next base: position 1,052 of record WTAT01000188.1, on the reverse strand, counting down.
TTGGGTGGCGTGGTGGTGGCAAAAGTCTGGCTGCCCTCACCGGCGACGGCGAAGTCCGAACCAGCCATGCCCAGCAACAGGGGAACAAATAAGAAAAATGCGACACAGAAAATATAGAATCGTTTCATTTTTATTCTCCTCCAACAGAGTCCCCTGGAGTCTGTTGTGTTAGGGTTGGAAATAACTGCGCTCCAGGGAGCGCAGGCGATCAAGATCAATCAATCGATTGAACTCATCAAAGGAGACCATCCTGCTGCCGAAACCGGCAGTGGTCCCGGTGGCGGCGATTTCAGCCATCAGGTCTCCCACAACCTTTGCCACTGCATATGTGGCGGCCACCGGAAAGACTACCGTGCTGTAACCGATCTCCTCCAGTTCAGAGGCAGAGAGTAAAGGAGACTTTCCCCCTTCAACGTTATTTGCCAGAGTAGGGGCATCTACCTGTGCTGTAATCACCCGCATCTGTTCCACTGTAATGGGAGCCTCCACAAAGATCAGGTCCGCACCGGCCTGACGAAAGAGATTGGCCCTTTCAATGGCATCTTCCAAGCTATTAACAGCCAGGGCATCGGTGCGGGCCATAATGACGAAATCGTCGTCAACCCTGGCATCTACCGCGGCTTTGACCTTAGCGATCATTTCCTCCTTTTCAATGACCTGTTTACCGAGCATATGGCCGCATCGTTTGGGAAAAACCTGATCCTCGATGAACATCCCGGCCGCTCCTGCCCTTTCAATCTCTTTGACCGTGCGGCGAACGTTGAGCACACCGCCATGTCCGGTGTCGCCGTCCGTAAAGACGGGTATGTCTACGACGCCAACGATTCGGTGAATACAGTCGACCATTTCGGTCAAGGTCAAAAAGGATAGATCCGGCTGGCCTAAGAGTGAGGCACTTGCCGAGTAGCCGCCGATAGTTACCGCCTTAAATCCGGCCTGTTCCACGATTCTCGCCGTAAGTGCATCGTGGGCACCGGGCATAACCAGTATGGAATCTTCAAAGATGTACTTTCTAAGTAAACTTGTTCTTTTCACTTTTTGGCACTCCTTTG
>WTAT01000476.1 GCA_013139415.1 Desulforhopalus sp. | reverse complement strand
GATGTTGTGCAGATCGAGCTGGATCATGCCCAACACAACGGGATGTGGTTCAATTTCATGGAAATAGATCTAGAAGCAGACTGACCCGTGCCGGGCCGAACAGCCGTATATCCCTGCGACTGTTACTTTTTTCCCTCCTCCCTGAGGCGGTCCGGCATTCGTACTGCGAGCACCTTTTGTTCTATTTTACCCCGTGCTACAGTTGGTGCAGAGCCCTATTCTGTCATAGACTCGGGCACATGTGGCATACCACCCCGCTGTGAGCAGACATAGGCTGCAATTCTATTGGCCTGTTCATTGATATCGTCCAAGGCCATTCCCCGCAAATAGCCGATAGTTGCCGCAGCCGTGAATGAATCTCCTGCCCCAATGGTATCCTCAACATGCGTGACAATACCAGGATGTTCCGAGGATTTCTCAGGTGTCATGAGAAGACTGCCGCTGTCCCCCCTGGAAAGTATTGCCATTTCAAGACGGTAAAGTTTAATAAGCGCCGGAAGCCATTTATCACTCGATCCTTTCAGTTCAAGCAACCTGGCAAGAATAAACAGTTCCTCTTCGTTTAATTTCAGGATATCAGTTCGTCTAAGAGAGGATTCAATCACTTGTTTTGAATAAAAATTTTGTCGGAAATTGATATCAAAGACCTTCACTGTCTCCGGCCTGAGAGTATCGAGAAAACCATGTATTGCCCGGCGCGAATGCTCCGATCGCTGGGCGAGGGATCCAAAGCAAATCCCATCAAGCACACTTCGCAAATTCTCGGCATACTCATTTACCATTAAATGGTCCCAGGCTACCTCATCGGGAAAACTGTAGGTAGCTTTTCCCTCTTCATCCACCGTAGCGCTTACATACCCTGTGACAAATTCGTCCGATATCGAGATCGCCGCAATATCGACGCCTCGCTTTTGCAATTCGACAAGCGCCTTTTCCCCCCTGGGATCCCGGCCGATTGTCGAGATGGGAATCCCTCTTGCACCGAGAGCCGTGACGTGATAGGCAAAGTTTACCGGTGCACCACCGATAACCTCAGTCTCCGGCAATACATCCCAGAGAAGTTCGCCAATACCAGCTATAGTGAATTTTCTCATGTTTCACTCTCCCTTGTTAAGAAACAGCCTCTTAGCCTCCAGGCTTTGTGTCACTGAACCTGATCCTGATATCCCTGAACTGCTCCAGGTTTGCAAGAAGAAAATCTACAAGATCAGGGTCAAAGTGCTTACCCCTTTCTTCCTGAAAAAGTGCAGTTATTTTTGCTAAAGGCCATGCTTTTTTATAAACCCGATCACTCCCAAGCGCATCAAACACGTCCGCTACAGCGGTAATTCGACCGTACAGATGGATTGCCTTCCCGGCAGTACCGTTCGGATAACCTCTACCGTCAAATTTTTCATGGTGTTCCCCGGCAATAATTGCCGCGGCCTTAAGAATGGGTCTTTCGGAATGGTTCAGCGTGTCATAGCCCATCTTTGCATGAGTCTTCATTATCTCATATTCCTCAGCAGTTAGTTTCCCGGGCTTCGTCAGGATACTATCCGGAATACCGACCTTACCTATATCATGCATCGGAGATGCCATGTGGATAAGTTCAGCTTCCTCCACAGACAGGCCGCAGCCAATTGCCAGCAATCTTGAGTACTCGGCAACCCGACGAACATGGTGGCCGGTCTCTTCCGATCTGGTTTCGCCTATTTCACCCATGATACAAACAATTTCTTTCTGGGTATTAATAATCTCTCTATTTGTATTGACAACCTCTGTAATATCTGAAATATAGCAGACAACAGCATCAATAGGTCGAACCCCTTGCACCATAATCTGAAAAACAGCATCAGCGGTTTCGAAAGAGAACCGGAGTTGAGCCTCATTTCCAATAAAGGTTTCCAGGTTGTCGGGAATCTCGCCGCCGAAGTCATACGATGAGCTGATTTGAGGAATAATTTTTTTATACCTACTATTGGCAAAGCTCAACCTTCCCTCCTGATTGAAAATCGACACAGGCTGAATGTTATACCGTGGCAGGAAAGAAAGGTAGAAATTTTCCCGACTTGCCTTACTCCGAATTCCCAACAGATGACAGACCGGGCAATAGTAGAGCGTGCCGGTGAAAATAAGCAACACACCCATGATGACCAGCAACCAATAGCTGTTATATGTGGCAACAATAATGAGTAGCGTGCCGGTGGCGGTACGGAGATGGGACTCCCCTTTTCCGACATTTATTAATGGAATCTGCATAGTTCCTCCCTTGGTTATTTCCTGCAGGAGTGGATGTTCCCATAAAATTTAAACACTCTTTATGGGAAACAGTAGTTACAAATGACATAATTGCGTCTATCCTGTGCCAGCACCTACCGGAACTACGGGTGGTCTCGTTGCCAATACAGATGGTGACAGGACAGATGGTGACAGGACAAACCGATTGAAAACGATGACCGTTGCTGCTACTCTCTGATGAATTGTTGATATCGACATTTGATTGAAGACATAGTGTAACACTTTTTTTCAACCAAACCTGGAGGCAGAGATGAAACTCAGATATTTTTCGCACTCGTCATTTCAGATCACCACTAATGATGGCCTTGTTCTTTTGATTGATCCGTTTCTTGACGACAACCCAACTTCACCTGTCAAATCGGTCGATGTTGCCGCCGACTTTATTATTTTGACCCATGGACATGGAGATCATGTCGGTGATGCATTCGCGATTGCACAGCGAACCGATCCGCTCTTTATCTGTGTCAACGAGCTTGCTAATTACTGCATCGACAAAGGATTCCGAGCTCACAACATGCATATTGGCGGGTCACATATTTTCGATTTCGGCAGGTTGAAATTTACCATCGCCCATCACGGTTCGATGACGCCGGACAACACCTATGGCGGGGAACCTGCCGGCGTGGTGCTGACCATCGACGGCAAGTCACTGTATCACACCGGTGATACCGGTCTCTTTTACGACATGAAACTCATCGGTGAAATGGATCCACTCGACGTCATGCTCTTACCGATCGGTGATAATTTTACCATGGGCATAACGGATGCGGTGAAAGCCGTAGAGCTCGCGAGTCCCCAGGTGGCCATTCCCATGCACTACAATACTTTTCCGGTCATCGAAGCAGATCCGTACGAATTCAAAAAGCAAGTGGAAACAATCGGCAAGAAGGCCATTGTCATGGAATTTGGTCAGGAAATAGAGCTGTAGGATCTCAGAGAACGATGGTATAGACAAGAATCAATTCCTGTTGGAACATTAAAGCTATGCCGCAAAGGATTCAGACACTACAGACAAGGCAGTCCCTTGGAAACTAAGAACAATACATTGTCCCCTCTGGCCATCAGCCAGGGGCTGCCCCTTGGCGCATCGCTATTCACCATGTTCCTGTGTATGCTGTTTGGTGCCAATGCGGTAGCTATAAAGATCAGCCTGACCGGACTCGGAGTCTTTACAAATGCGGGAGTACGCTTTGGTATTGCGGCCATCGTCATATTTTTATGGGCACGGTGTACCGGAAGATCACTGGCCGTGACGACCGCCCAATTCCGGCAACTCATCATTCTCGCCATCTTCTTCTATATCCAGCTCTCTCTTTTTTATTTCGGCCTGAGTAAGACAACAGCATCCCACGGTACCCTGATTACCAATGTACTCCCCTTTGTTGTGATGATCCTGGCGCATTATTTTATCCCCGGAGACACAATAAACCTGAAAAAATTTTCTGGTCTCATTCTCGGATTTACCGGGGTGCTGATACTGTTTTTTGACAATGTAGCTTTAACAGGTAATGCCTTACAGGGGGACCTGCTCGTTCTCCTGGCGGTATTTATCTGGGGTTGTCATGTTGTCTATATAAAAACAATTATTGAAGGATTTCATCCGATCCAGATCACCCTTTACCCGATATCAATGACGGCGCCAATTTTTTTGCTGAGTGGATTTCTCTGGGATGGTCAAATGGTTCGGTTTATAGACGCTTCTATCGTCAAGGCTATGTTGTACCAGACATTTGTCACCGCATCGTTTGGTCTTGTTGCCTGGAATACTATGATTCGAAGATTTGGTGCGACTGCCCTACATTCTTTTATCTTCATCATGCCGATATCCGGAGTTTTTCTTGGGATCATCCTGCTGAACGAACCCATTACCACTAATCTGGTAAGTTCCATTGTACTTGTGGTGTCTGGGCTTATTGTGGTTAACAGGGTGGGTGCCAGTCGGTTAAGATGACTGGATGTTATTAAAGATGGCGTCGTAAAAACTCTTCATCTACTTCGTTGTTTCAATTTTTAAATCATTACGACGTACTATAGTACGCCGAAATAATTTAAAAACCTTACGCCTCGCATATGAAGTTTTTTACTTAGCCATCCAAGATTTATGTTTTTACGAGTTTGTTATTAAAATATATTTTGAAAAATTACGTATTGAGGATACAACATGTTTGATTTGATAAAGAAAATTATTGGCAAGACAACCAAAGAAAAAACCACGAATAACGACAATGCACAGGATGCTCACATAGCCTTGTGCGTTCTCCTGCTTGAGACAGCTCATGTAGACGGTGAGTGTTCCGATGAGGAAATGGAACATATCGTCTCAACTCTCACGACTGAATGTGGTGTTCCCCGGCAGGAAATCGATGAACTGATCGCATCCAGCCACCAGCATCGGAACGATTCTGTGGACCTCTTCCGTTTCACCCGTTATATGAACAACAATTTCACAAAAGACCAAAAGATCTCAGTTATGGAGTCCGTCTGGCGCATCATTCACCTCGATGCCCACCTGAAAGCCCATGAAGATCATTTTGCTCACAAGCTGGCCAACCTTCTGCGCCTGACCCACACGGACCTGATCAATGCCAAGATAAAAGCGAGAGAACAGCTTGCCTGAGGTCCATTCTTAAACGTCATTTATTATGAAAAAATCAGCTCTACCGATCTCTATTTTTCTTGTTTTGATAGCAGGCTGTCTGCTGCTCGCAGTACCCTATACATTAAGGCTTGATAAACAGATCACTAACCGGTTTGAGGGGAGGCGCTGGGAGCTCCCGGCCCGGATTTATGCCCGGCCCCTAGAATTATATGTCGGCAAAACAGTAACCATTGACGCTCTGGAAAAGGAACTGATCCTTTTGCGCTACAGCCGGCAGAATAGTCCTGACAAGCCGGGCGAATATAGCATTCAAGGCAACAAAGTTACGATTTACAGCCGTACTTTTCCTTTTCCGGACGCAGAACAACCTGCAACTCTTGTTACGCTAGCGATACACGGCAAGACGATCGCCACCCTTTCAGACCCCGGCAACAAAGAAATGGTGAACCTGTTCAGACTGGAACCGGTCCAATATGCCTCCATCTACCCATCCCATAACGAAGACCGGTTGCTGATAAAGTTGGCAGACGCCCCGGAACTGCTGGTCAAGACCCTGCTCCTGGTTGAAGACAATAATTTCTATTCTCACCTGGGGATCCGCCCTACTGCGATCATCAGAGCCGCTCTAGCGAATCTGCGGGCAGGAAAAACCGTACAAGGCGGCAGCACACTAACCCAGCAACTGGTAAAAAATATCTTCCTCAGCAGTGAACAGACCCTGCTCCGGAAAGTCAACGAGGCTATCATGTCTCTGCTGCTTGAGTACCATTACAGTAAAGACGAAATTCTGGAGGCTTATCTCAACGAAGTATATCTGGGCCAGGACGGCAAACGTTCTATCCACGGCTTTGCCATGGCAAGCCGGTTCTATTTCGGTCGCGATCTTGCCGAGCTGGAACCGGAACAGCTTGCCCTGTTGGTCGGAATCGTCAAGGGAGCATCCTATTATAACCCCAGACATCAACCTGAACGCGCAAAACTAAGACGCAATCAGGTTCTGGAAATCCTCGCATCCGCCCAAGCCATTAGCCGCGAGGAAACTGATCAACTGAAAGACAAGCCTCTCTCCGTAACCCTGGAGATCCCTTCCGGCATCACCCCGTACCCGGCATTTCTGCAACTGGTACGTCGACAGCTGGCGCGTGACTATAAAGACGAAGATTTGCGTAGCGAAGGATTATCTGTTTTCACTACCTTTGATCCGGTTATCCAGCAAAAAGCGGAAGAGAGCCTTGCTGGTGAACTTCTCGCCATTGAAAAACGCCGGGGAAACAGTGCCAAGAGAACCCTCCAGGGAGCACTGGTCATCGCCTCGGTGGACCAGGGGGAGGTCGTCGCTGTTGTGGGCAATCGTGCACCCCGCCAGACTGGATTCAACCGGGCACTCGACATGAAACGACCGATCGGCTCGATTATTAAACCGGCTGTTTTCCTGACAGCCCTGGCCCGGCCCGAGTTATACAATCTGTTGACAACCATCTATGACACACCACTAAAAGTACCCTTGGGTGGAGGAAAATCCTGGCAGCCTGGAAACTATGACAATATCTTTCATGGTCCACAGCCCCTGATGCAGGCACTGGTACATTCGTATAATGTTTCCACCGTGCAGTTGGGGATGGAATTGGGATTGGACGATGTTATCGATATGTTGAGGAAACTCGGCATACAGCAAGAAATCAAATCCTACCCATCTCTGCTGCTCGGAGCGGTTGAACTGCCACCCATCGAGGTTTTGCAGATGTACCAGACCATTGCTGCAGGTGGGTACAAAACCCCCCTGCGAACTATCCTGACTGTTACCGACCAGGAGAACAACACCTTACAGCGCTATCCATTGACAGTAGAGCAGACTGTTGATCCAGGCGCTGTCTTCTGCCTGTCAAAGGCGCTGCAGGCCGTAACAACCGAGGGTACAGCGAGTTCGTTGCAACGCCTCATGCCGAAAGGACTCACAGTAGCGGGAAAAACCGGGACAACCGACAAATTACGTGATTCCTGGTTTGCCGGTTATAGTGGCATGCACGTTGCCGTGGCATGGATCGGACGCGACAACAACAAGCCAACTGGTCTCACCGGGGCAACCGGTGCCCTGGGGGTATGGGCGGCCGCCATGGCCGGAATCAGCACCAGTCCCCTGCAGCCGCAACCACCCGATAATATCAACTGGTATTACGCTAATGTCTCTACAGGTCAGATCTACAATCAAAAATGTGATACAAAGCAGAGCACTCTGCTGCCTTTCATTAACAACGGCCTGCTGCCTGAGGTAATCAACTGTCGACAACAACACAAACAACAACATAAACAACCACAGAAACAACAACACAGTAATGACCTGGAACGAGCCCTGCATAAAGGCTTGGAGAATATTTTAGATTTTCTCCAGTGAAGGGACACAAAAGACGCCCTCCTCCAATAACCAACAGAGGGTGGCCTGAAAAACTTTAACCAGAAAAACTCTATGCACAAGACAATGAGACCTACTTTCAAGCTTTTATCTTTATGGCTATTAAGCGCCCTGCTCTTTCAAGGTTGCGCCACCTATCCTCCCCGGCAGCCAGTCTCTTATCCGCCGCCTCCAATGGAAGTAGAGAAACAACCAATGCCGCAACAGGCAATACCGGAAACGGAGCCAATCAGGCAGGCCCCGAAACAGACCAACGTCATAGCAGCTAATTTTAGCCGCCAGGCAGCGGAACAGACTCGCCAGGGCAGACTTGATCTGGCTGCAGCAACCCTGGAGAGAGGCCTGCGGGCAGTACCTAAAGATGCCGGCCTCTGGTCACAACTTGCAGAAGTCCAGCTAAAGCAAGAGAATTATCTACAGGCCCGGTCACTTGCTGCAAAATCCAACTCTCTGGCAGGTACAAACTCGAAGATTGCTAAGAAAAATCACTGGATCATTGAAGAATCCCTGAAAAGGGCCGCTGGTCAGTAGCACTTTACGATGGCTGGTAGAGTTGAACAGTTCCCGATTGAGCTGATGGCTATGCCCATTACCACAATCTAAAATCGTCTCCCTGGCCGCGCTCAAATAAAAACAGGGCCGTAATTGACAGAAGGGCATTTTACTTCATCCTAAATACCCACGGTCAACTCGACCCCTTTTATGCTCCCTTATTTCCAGAATTTCCAGGAGTCCCAAAAGGATTTATGGAAATTCAGGAAAAACAGGGATTAGTCGGAAAGAATTTTGAAAGAAAGCTTCACGCGTGCCCGATAGGCCACCGGTTTGTCTTCATCAACCATCATATCCAGGGTTACAACCTCTGCGATACGCAGGTCGCGTATGCTCATGCCGGCCGACTTAACAGCATTCTGGGTAGCTTCTTCCCATGATACAGGGCTTGATCCGACCATTTCGATAATTTTGTAAACACTCTCTGACATAAGTAATCTCCTTGGTTAAGGTTTTGAAGGGGACCTACTGATTGTCGATGTATTTCCGTTGGCGCCTGAGCAACATCGTTTGCTCTCAAGTAATTCCATTCAATTGTCGACGAACGTACTACATTCTGAAAGTCATCTAACACCCCACAATTGGGTACTCAGTTTAGTCCCCCCTTGAGGGGGATAAGTGCCTTTCGCAGATTATTTTTCTTGTTTTTCACACCCCTCAAGGGGGTACTAAAAAGAGGGAACGAAAATAATCTGTAAGGCACTAATCTGCTGCGGGAAAATCTTTTGGGTCTGAACGCGTGGGGATCTGAAAATAAGCTTAGTGTAACAGACCCCTGTGATACTGTAATGGATACTGTAATGCTTAGTTAAAGAAATTTGAAGTTAATTTTCTGCTGTTTGATTTAAATCGTAAAATTAGTACTGTACGAGTAGAACTGATTGACTGGTATTTTCCTATACCGTCACGATTATTGTACCATGAATTCCATCCAATGTCCCGACGGTTTTACCCTGTATCCAGAAATGCTACAAGAGAGACAATACTGCAGTTACGAGACAATACTGCAGTTACAAAGCCTGGCGATGAAGTGAACAAGACAAGAAAAGTGCTGTAGCATTACAGTAGCAGCTCAAACAAGGAAATACTTATGAATAATAACGATGTCTTGCGCCGTATCCGCTATACCTTCAACTTTAACGACTCTAAAATGATTGCTCTATTTGGCCTGGCTGGCTACCGGGTAACTCGGATGCAGATCAGTGATTGGTTAAAAAAAGATGATGACCCCGCATATCAAAACTGTAGCGACATTCAGCTGGCTGCTTTCCTCAACGGATTGATCAACGACAAACGAGGAAAAAGAGAGGGACCACAACCCAAACCGTAAAAGCGGTTAAATAACAATATTATTTTCAGAAAATTGAAAATCGCCTTAAATCTCAAAGACGAAGACATACTAAATATTTTGCACCTGGCAGAATTACCAATGAGCAAACACGAATTAAGTGCGTTTTTCCGTAAGCCGGATCATAAGAACTATCGTAGCTGCAAAGACCAGATCCTGCGCAATTTTCTACAGGGACTGCAATTAAAATATCGCACAGAACTTCAACCAAAGACAGAGTTCAAATGGAATTAATCCATAATTAGAAGCAAAACTACTTCATTTACAAATAGCCTGACGATATATTTTCCCATTAGAAACCGAACACTTATAGCTAAAAAAAGGTTGCACGGAGAAGGAACTGTCATATCCCAATATTGCAATTCGTTTTTTTTCCTTGCATATTCCAAAGAAGAGGATATAGTGTCGCCCATTGAATCAAATTAAGTAGGAGCACATCCCCTTCAGGTAGTCCTCGTTAACCTCGTTGTTTCCCAAGCGTCGTTCGTTGCCGTCGAAGCACATGCTGATTACTTAAAACAGTATGGTACTTTTTGTCGGAAATTTCTCTCACAGTAGAACCGAAACTGATTTTGGCACCCTTTCAAGCCTCACGGCCCAGTCCTGACAACCGGAACTTGCCCGAGATCACTTTATTGGTCAATCAAAAAAAAGATTTAATTATATGCAGATGTTGGATAGAAAAACACATCCATCACCAGCTCAAACAGATTATTAGTACCTTAGCAATTCTTCTCCTATTTTTTCAAAAAGAGTTTGGTGGAGGTACTTAGCCCCCTCAGAGGGGTACTAGATTAAAAAAATGATTTGCGAATCCAAACGGATATGCAGATCGAGGAACCAGGGAACAGCCTTGGCACCTCACTACGAAATACAATGGAGTATTAATGAGTTTTAATGAATTTCAGTTTCACCCCAAGATAAACGCCGGCATTGCTGCCTGCGGCTATACCACCCCCACCCCAATCCAGAAAGAAGCTATCCCATCCATCCTTGCAGGCCGTGACATGCTTGGCCTGGCTCAAACCG
>WTAT01000628.1 GCA_013139415.1 Desulforhopalus sp. | reverse complement strand
TCTGTCAATTTGTGGGATACATTGTCCGCTTTGATGATCATCATGATCATGCCCATGATGAGTATGTTCTTCGTGGTGATGGTCGTGGTGCTCATGACTATGTAGTATTTCCGGATTATAGAGCAGTGCAGCCCCAAGTAATAAGAGGACTGAAGAAGTAATCACATCCACCCACCAGTTGGCTGTAGGCGGCAGAAAAGATGAGACAATCCCAAGCGTTGCACCGAGCACCAAACACGCAACAGCCGTCCCACCGACAAAGGCCGCAGTAAGAAGAGCTACCCGCCGCCCCCTTTTTTCTCCGGTGACAAAAGGTGCCAGAACCAACCAGGAATGGCCACAGGGGTTCACCCCATGGATCAGCCCTAAAAGAAAGCTGGATTGCAACGCCGCCAGAAAAAGTGTTTCCATTTCCATAAAAGATGATCCTGCTATCCTGTTTACTGTTAAACTTTTTTCATCATATTAGACGACCCAACAACATTTCGGCCACCCTAATTTAGTCTAAAAGCTCTGTCAAGAATAAAATAAATGAGCGTTGTTACCCTCTAAAAAAAACACCTGACAGATAGGCGAATTCGTCCAGTATATCTGATTAAAATTCGCGCTATCCACCATTGCTTGCTTCCAACATCAACCGTTACATCATTGCATTGTGATACCAGAATTTAGCGGTATGTTTGCCCTCCGTATCTTTAAAGAGACAAATTATGCCCCATTTTCCTTTCTCGTCGATGGTAAAATTGGCAGCAAATACTCCGCTCCCGAAATCCTGCAGGTCAGCAAGCTGCTCTTTTCCTGAAGGAGAAATGACCTTGACTCTACCAGCGGCCTTGGTAATCTTTTCACCATTTTTCATAAACGATGCCATGACATGATGGGTCCGCCCCTCCGGGTCAGTCATGTTCATACTGGCCAGTTCCATTACCTGGAATTCGGCGTGGATACCGTCGACCATCACTGCCTGCTTAAATGTTCCACCATCCTGATTTGGGTTATGATCCATCTTGCTATGATCCATGGACTCCATTTTTGAGTGATCCATTGTTGCATGGTCCTGACTCTTGTTATCCATGGCCATTGCACTTCCGACCAGAAAAAAACTGCAAAGGGCGAACATTGTAATTATTTTTCTCATGATTTTCTCCATTTTTGAATTGTTTTTTACTTGTAGAAGAATCCCTCTCACCTACAAACTTACAGCTATCCAAGGAATATCAACGTTTTAGCAAATTCGTTTCATTTCCCTCCTGCTCCAGTGGCCGTTCGGGGAGACCAATCCCCTTCCAAAGCCCATAGATTGCGGGAACCACCACGAGGGTCAGAACAGTAGCACTGACCATTCCGCCGACCATGGGAGTCGCAATTCGCTTCATTACCTCTGATCCTGTACCACTGCTCCACATAATGGGTGCAAGCCCGGCAATGATCGCCACAACCGTCATCATCTTCGGACGAACCCGCAGGGCTGCACCGTGCTCAATTGCCATATTGAGATGCAGTTTACAGAAGGAATTGCCGTACTCTTCTCGGTATTTCCGATAGGAGATATCGAGATATATGAGCATGACCACTCCAGTTTCCGCCGCTACCCCGGCAAGGGCAATAAAACCGACGGCCACGGCCACGCTCATGTTGTAACCCATGTAATCCATCAACCACAGGCCACCGGTCAGGGCAAAGGGAACCGACAGCATGACAATGAGGCTTTCGGTAATATTTCTAAAATTAAGATAAAGAAGCAAAAAGATGATAATCAGGGTGGCCGGTACCACCAGCATCAGCTTCTGCTGCGCCCGAACCATATATTCATACTGGCCGGACCAGACGATACTGTAGCCTGGTGGAAGGTCGACTTTGTCGGCGACCGCTTGCTGGGCCCGCCTGACGTAACCGCCCACATCTCCTCCCGTTATATCCACAAAGACCCAGGCATTTTTCCGGGCATTTTCACTTTTAATCGAGGGGGCCCCCTTATGGATACTGATTTCCGCTACCTGGGTAATCGGAATCTGTGCTCCGCTGGGGGTAGGGATGAGGATGCGCCTGAGTTTTTCGGGGGTGTCCCGCAACTCGGAACCGTATCGAAGGTTGATCGGATACCGTTCCAGCCCCTCCACAGTGGAGGTAATATTCAAGCCTCCGATGGCGGTCATGATTATGTCCTGCACATCGCCAACAGTCAGACCGTACCTGGCGGCCTCACCCCTCTTGATTTTAAAATCGAGGAAATTACCGCCGGTGACCCGTTCGGCATAGACACTGGCCGTACCCGAAACCTCCCCTATAACCGCCTCAACCTTCTCACCAATCTCCGAGAGGACCTGCAGATCGTCACCCATCAGTTTGAGGCCGACCGGAGTTTTTATACCCGTAGAAAGCATGTCTATCCGGGTCTTGATGGGCATAGTCCAGGCATTGGTGAGCCCCGGAGATTGAATTGCTTTATCCATCTCATCGATCAGCGCCTGGGTTGTCATTCCCTCACGCCACTCCGACTTCGGTTTCAGGGTGATGGTGGTTTCCAGTATGGAGAGAGGGGCCGGGTCGGTGGCCGTCTCGGCGCGCCCGGCCTTTCCTGTCACATTATCGACTTCCGGAAAGGACTTAATGATCTTGTCCGTCTGTTGCAGTAACTCCCGGGCCTTGGTGATGGAAATGCCCGGCAGGGTTGTGGGCATATAGAGCAGATCGCCCTCGTTCAGCGGCGGCATAAACTCCGACCCCATCCGACTATAGG
>WTAT01000286.1 GCA_013139415.1 Desulforhopalus sp. | reverse complement strand
ACCAATACCCATCCCTGCTGCAAAAAGCATCGCAAACCATGACAGTCTACTGTAATCAGGTCGAGCTTCTTTGCCGCCCAACCTGACCTTGCCCAGCGGCGTAATAACCAGAAATAAAGCAAAAAGTACAAATACATTGCTGGCGATCAAGAAGAACCAGTCAAAATTACTCGTAATACTTTTTCGAAGATTTCCAAAAAAAACGGCTGCTGCATCACCAGCCACTATGGAGACGACCATAAATACCAGTATAACTATCGCTGAAATGAAGAAGACCGGATTGTGAATGTCCAACCCCCAAAAACGAACATTGTCTTGTCCTGCTTTGTATTTGGTTACAGGCCCACTCATATTTCCTCCTCTTTATTGGTTGATAAATGCATTTAGTGACTAAAAATGACAAAACCAAATTTTCACGTACTTGACGGCACTAAAAAAGCAACCAAAGTCTCTCTTCTTCCACCGGCACAACGATTTTTTTACATTTACGAACAAATATTATGCGGTTGGTAACCTTCTTCATGTACATGACATTAAGCGCCAGTTTCTTCCATGGCTTCGGCAACCAGTTCAGCGATGTCTCTGTTTTCCATTGTCGTTTCCCGGGCAGCGAGACCATCTTCAATCATTGTCAAACAAAACGGGCAGGACGTGACTATTAGGCTGGACTTGTCCGTACCGGTTAGAGAGATGGCCTGGGAAGCCTGTTCCACCCGCCGATCATTTACACGTTTGTCGGTGTCTTCTTCGAACCAGCTCAAACCGCCGCCGCCGCCGCAACACATAGCCATTTCTCTATTTCTCTCCATCTCCACAGTTTGAATACCCGGTATTTTTGCAAGGATACCCCTAGGAGCATCGAAGATGCGATTGTGTCGGCCCAGGTAGCACGAATCGTGAAAGGTCGCTACTGCGTCCACAGACTGGGTAAGGGACAGGCGTCCTTCATTTATGAGTATTTCAATGAGTTCTGTATGATGAATGACCGAATACTCACCACCGAAATCCGGATAATCTTTGGCGAAAGAGTTATAACAGTGGGGACATATGGTTAGAATGTGGTCAAAATCGTATTCGCCCAAAAGTTCAACATTCGATTCTGCCTGGACACTGAACAGGTATTCTTGTCCCATACGCCTGGCAGGATCACCGGTGCATCGCTCCTCTTCTCCCAAGACCGCATAGCTTATGCCGGCTGCTTGAAGAATTTTGACCATACTTTGAGCAATTTTGGTGTTTCTGGGGTCATAAGCGGCTGAGCATCCCACCCAGAACAGGTAGTCCACCCGTTTGCCCTCCTCGGCTAAGTCCGCCATGATCGGCACATCAAGCCCTTTGGCCCATTCCATCCGGGCGGTTGGGTGTTCGTTCCAGGGATTGCCACGCTTTTCCAATCCCATCAAAACATCAGCATAGGTATCCGGGAAACGATCATGGATCATCGCCTCGTTTCTTCGTATTTCAAGTATCTTACTCAATGGATCTATGAGAACAGGGCAGCTTTCCACACAGGCCATGCAGGTGGTACAATATTGTATAACTTCAGCGGAGATTTCAGCGTCCAGAATCCGGCACGGTTCGCCGGGGGGGGCGGTTATCGGTTGCTCGGTGTTAAGCTGCCTGCGCAAACCAAGAACGATTTCCCGAGGCGAGAGGCTTTTACCGGAAATGTTGGCCGGACAGTTCATTTCGCATCTGCCGCACTCAGTGCAGGAGGTGACGTCAAGCAGATCTTTGCGGCTGAGGTCGGCAAGGGTTTCATATCCCAGGTTTTCGTCACGCTCGAATGCGCCTTCAACGTCGAGTTTAGCTAGACGACCTTGAGGGCGGAGGTCTTGGAAGAAAATGTTCACCCCTGCCGCGACCAGATGCATTGCCTTGGGAACGAACGGAAGTATTGCAATGGCACCCAGGGCGAGGAGTACGTGTACCCACCAGAAAATGACATGGGCAACCTTTAGAGAGTCAGGGCTGGCTCCGCTTGCCATGGTGGAAAAGAGAGCTCCCACCGGAGACCAGCCAGGGGCATAGCCAAGATCAGCAGCATTTGCCGATAATCGGAATCCCTCCACCATAAAACCGGTCACGCCAATGACTAGAAGCAGGACGGGCAATATCCAATCGACTGGCTGTCGCTTAAGTTGAGGGCGGTCGAGAACATATCTTCTCAAAATGGCAACGACCAGTCCCACCACCAGTAGGAGGCCAAACAGATCGGTAACAAGTTCGAACCCCAGATAAAACCACCCTTGCATCATAAAATGGTCCATTCCCATGATTTTGTGAAACAGATCGTATTCAACAGCAACGATGGTTGTTCCTATAATGAGAACGATAAAACCCCACATGATGAGCAGATGCATCCCACCGCCAAGTTTATGACGGTTGACCACGGTGCGGTTAGACAAGACGGTAACCAGCGTTCTACCAAGCCGGCCCGCCTGAGCAGGAGTGGGGAAAGTGACAGGTTGTCCGTTTAACACCCGGCGGGCATGCTTATATATTCCCCAACCCAGGACTCCCAATGTAATGGCTGCCAGCACATATAATACCACCTCGCCTGCACCAGAAATATTCCATAAAATCTCACGTGTAGCCATTCGAATAGCCTCTATACATTGTTCGAATTAATTTTTCCTATCCCTGCTGAAAAAAGTTTCAGATCATTTTGCATGACAAAGTTTTTTCAACTCTTTTGGTGTCACTTTAAAAGATTTATCGTGGACTCCAGGGTTAAAATAAACAGAACTTTGGTGCATCAGTTCACCGTCCAGGTAGATGGGAAGATCTGTCAAATGGCCAAAGGGGGGTACACAGCCGACTTCACATCCGACAAATTCGCTTACCGCTTCGGGTTTGGCAAAAGCCACCTTTTTTGTGCCTGCGGTTTTGGCGGCCGCTTTCCAGTCAACTTTTTTGTTCCCTGGCATGACAAAAACCACCATTTTCTTTTCCTTGGTTGTCAGTACAAGCGACTTGACAGTCTGCGACTCGCTTACCCCGAGAGCCTCGGCCATGGCCGGGTTGGTATAAACGGGTTCATGTTCACGCACGTCGTAGTCAATTCCATGTTTTTCCAGCATTTGAACTATCTTTTCTTCGAGCGTCATGGGGTATTCCTTGGTCTAATTTTAGGTGACTTTCCGATTTGCAATGTGGAATGATGATAGATAATAATCTGGTTTTTCTAAGTAATTTATAAAAACTACGATTTGCTGGAGCTGTTTGATTCCACCGAAACGCTTTTGCTGTACACCGAAAGCCCCGGTGGAATCATTGGGCAACTCCACATTTCCACAAAAAGGGATATTGTTTCAATCACTTACCCAGCTCTTCCATAACTGCGGGAATAATTTCATGAAGGTCTCCGAGAACCCCATAGTCGGCTTTGCCAAAAAATGCGGCCTCAGGGTCCTTGTTGATGACCATGACCTTACCCGCACCCTTGCAGCCGACCAGATGCTGAATCGCCCCGCTGATACCGCAGGCGATATAAAGTGCCGGCGAAATGCGTGTGCCTGTGAGGCCTACCTGGTCGGAATGTGGTCTCCAGCCATTATTGGTGGCAACACTGGAACATCCGACGGCACCATTGAGCTTGCCAGCCAGTTCCTCTAACAGCGAGTATGCTTCCGGACTGCCTACACCACGGCCTCCACCAACAACCACATTTGCGTTTTTCAGAGTAACTCCCTCTGTGACATCAGCCTCTCTTCTGACCAGACGAACGCGGAGATCACTTTCTGTCAGATTCGGCTCAATGGTTTGCACATCCACTTCACCCTGAACAGGAGCTTCCTCAGCCTCCACCACATCCATGGCAACGGTCAAAAGTTTACAATCACCTGTGAGAATGGCTTCTTCAAGGAGGCTGCTGCCCCAACGGAGCCTGGTTATCTGAAAAGGGTCTCCAGGATTAACCGCCGAGCAATTGGCGGCCATAGGTTGGTCAGACATTGCCGCAAGATGCGCCATAAATTCGTTGCCCTTGTCGGTACCTGCAGCCATAACAATGGCAGGAGAAGTGTCAGTGATTACCTGAGAGACAACCTTGGCCCAGGCGACAGGAGCATAATCAGTCAGTTGGTCATGTCCTGCTTGAATAAATTTGGCAACGCCGTAGTTGCCCAGTTGTCCAGTCAGGGGGGCACAATCCTTGCAACCAATAACCAAGGCGACAAATCCAACACCGTTGCCTTCCGCTACTTTCCTGGCAAAGGTAACCATCTGTAGTGACGCTTCCGTCACCATGTTATCTTCGTATTCTATTACTCCAAGTATCATGGCTATATCACCTCCAGGGACTTCAATACCTCGACGATCTTTATTGCAGCCGCCGGTCCTTCACCAAGCATGATAACCTCTTTCTTCTGTTCTGGTGGATGAACGAGCTGTTGCATCTGCAGGCTGGCACCGATTTTTTCCGCCGAAGCCTTGTCAATCGGCTTTTTCTTGGCCTTCATGGTCCCACGAAGACTTGGATATCGAGGAAGATTGACCCCTTCTTTTACCGTAATGAGTGCAGGCATCGGTAGATCGTAAATCTCCCAGCCGCTATCTACTTCTCTTGAAGCAGAGGCTGTACCATCACCGATTTCCAGTTTTTTAACGCTTGAAAGACATGGCAGGCCTAAAGCGTGGGCTACTCTGATACCCACCTGGCAACCACCACAGTCAGCAGATTCATTACCGAAAAGGATCAAGTCAAAAGGTTCCTTTTCAGCTTCTGTGCGAATTACTGAGGTAATAGCTTCAGCGGTTTCTTTTGAATCCCATTCCGCAACGTCGGTTTCAATCAAGATACCCCTATCAATTCCACGGGCCAGACAATCACGAAGCTGTTCATTAGCCTCGGAAGGCCCAAGGGTAAGTACCGTTGACTGCCCTCCATTATTTTCAACAAGCTGAATGGCCTCTTCGACAGCACACTCCT
>WTAT01000552.1 GCA_013139415.1 Desulforhopalus sp. | reverse complement strand
GGTTGTGGAGCAGCTCTTGTTTCCAGCAAACAGGCAAGGCCATCCTCTCCCCGGGGACCGTATATTACAAAACGAATTGCCTGACCAAGATGCAGGTCAATTTTGATGCCATTGGAAGTTACAACGGCAACATTTGGTCGTTCCTTGGTTGGTTTAGGATACAGTGGCAAGCCGGAAATTGTTTCCTCACCACAATCTTGTCTTGGTTTAAGTAGAATCGGCTCAACAACGGGAAGGTATTTGCTTGTTTTATTGCCTGTTTCCTGAACTATTTCAGAATCTGGGCTCTCCAGATCAACTTCTACTCCTGGTTCTGTTTTGTAGGGGATTAGGGAGATGCTCTCGGTGCCAAGCTCCATCATTTCCACAGCGATTTTTGGCACGTGGTCGATGTTGTATCCGGGATAGAGTGTGGTAAGAATGGAAACAGGGATATTATGAAAGTTTAAGGCAGGAATACCGTTTCGCTGTTCTTTGAGGAGCAGGTTAACGGCATCGGAGATTTTCAGGGTTTTGAATCCCGGCCTGATCCAGGCATAGATTTTTTCAAGTATTTCAGCCCGAACCCCGTCAACTTGCATTTCAATATAATCAACTCCAGCCTGTGACAGATCCCCAGCTAATTTGTCGCTGCCTATTCCTAAAGTCTTCAGGCCAATTTTGATCTGTGGGTAACATTTTCGAATGCGTTTTATGGCACTTATTGTGATAGCTGGAGTTGCTAAAGGGTCTCCGGGACCGGTTATGGCCACCATAGATATAGCCTCTCCTTTCTCCTTGATTACCTGATCTAGATATTCCATTGCCTCTGGCACCATAACACTCAGGTTACGGGCGGGAGGTGGCGGGGAAAAACTGGTTCGGGCGACAACCTGGGGGGCAACGGGCAGATGGATAACTGTCCCTGCTTTGTTTATTTTCTGTAAACAGCAGGAGTTTTTATGTTCTGCAAAGGATATCACACTCATTTCTTCCACCTAAGGTCGTTAGCAAAAGCAGCAGCAGGCGATACCAGCACTGCTGCTGCGAAAAGGACTAAAGAACCAACTTAAATTTTTCTTCAGGATCGTCACGGTCTTTACGGTCAAGCAGTACTCCGAGAATCTTCTCAAGTAACCGCAAGCCACCTTTGTAGCCAACCGTTGGGAAATGCTGATGTCCCTGGCGGTCAAGAATTGGAAAACCCCAGCGAACAAAAGGCAGGTCCTCATCCCGGGCGATATATTTGCAATAGGTGTTACCTATGAGGACATCAACCGGCTCATTCTTAATCCACAGATGCAGGAGGAACATGTCGCCTTTAGCCTTAACATTGACGTCGCAGTCCATGTCTTTGGTGATTTCCTTGATCCGCGCCTCGAATTTTTTGCCTGGGGTTCCGGTGATAATATGAACTGGGCACATGTCGATGGAGACTAAAAACTCTGTCATAGCTATCACCTGATCCGGGTCACCGACCAGAGCAACTTTTTTGCCGTAGAGGTACTGGTGCATATCGGAGATCATATCCACCAAGGCCCCTCTCTCTACGGCAATTTCGTCGGGTACGGAGGTGCCGGCAATGGTTCTGAGGGCATCGATAAAACGATCCGTTGCCTGCAGGCCAAAAGGCATATCGAGGATAGAGCAGGGTACCTTGCATTTGGTATCGAGGAGCCTTGCTGCATCTGCAGAACACCATTCACCGAGGGCGAGGGTTCCAATACTGCTGCCGCTGTCTTTAATTTCATCAATGGGGGTCCCGCCATCGGGAAACATCTTGTACTCACCGGTCAGTGGTCCGTTGAGCACCCCTGAGGTGTCGGGAAAGAGATTGATTTTCGCGCCAACTACAGTGGCAAGTCTCTTAATTTCCTCCATGTCGAGGGCTCAACCCAGCCCGGAATAACGTTGATTTTCCCGTTCTTTTTCTTGGAAGGAGTTGCCAGGGCCGCCATGGCCTTGACCATGTTGGAAAAACCGGTAACATGGGAGCCGACGTAGCTTGGGGTTGGAGCGCCTAGAACAGTCTTGCCTTCCGGAACCTTTTTGTCTTTTCTTGCCTTGTCGAAAATCTGTGGCAGATCATCGCCAATTGTTTCTGAGAGGCAAGTAGTATGGACGGCTATTACTTCCGGCTCGTAGACTGTAAAAATATTATCAATTGCCTGCACCAGCTCGACCAGTTTTTCAGCTTCATATTGATTGAGGTCATCGACGACAATGGTATTGGATTCCATATCAGGGTTAAGTCCCTCATAAGCCTTGAATTCAAGCCCGTCTTTTTCTAGAGCTGCAATCTCTTCCGGAGTCTTTCTCGGTTTGTACAGTTCCGGATCCGCCTCAACTTGTATTTCCTCAATGTTCCTGCTGTCGGCATCAACTTTAAGCGTTGGGATTACGTGTCGTCCCTCGTAGTCATCGCGATGGCCGAATTCGTAGCCTGCTGAAATGGTTTTCATACCCAATTCATTAAACAGTTCCTGGTAATGATGCGCTCTGGAACCGCCGACAAAGATCATGGCTGTTTTTCCTGCCGTCCTGGGGAAAACATCTTTTAAGGCAGATTCGACCGTCGGCATTTCTTCGGCGATTACTGTTTCAACCCTGTCGAAGAGTTCCTGGTCACCAAAATACTTTGCAATTTTCCTCAGTGACTTTGCTGTCGCTTCTGCTCCGATAAAATTGATTTTGATCCACGGAATACCGTATTTCGTTTCTAGCATGTCGGCCACGTAGTTGATCGATCGGTGACACATAACACAACTCTCAGGTCTGCCTGGTTGGAGGAGGCAAATTTGTCGTAGGTTGCATTACCTGAGAACGTTGAGATATTGGTGATGCCGCACTTTTTGAAGATACGGTCAATCTCAAAGCCATCGCCACCGATGTTGTACTCTCCCAGCAGGTTGATTTTGAACTTGTCTGTTTTCTCTTCCTTGCTGTCGCCTACCACGTGGGTGAAGATCTGATTGTTGGCGATAAGGTGACCGGCTGACTGTGAGACGCCTTTGTAACCTTCGCAACTAAAGGCAAAAACATTACAGTCCCCGAATTTCTCCTTCCTTTTTTTGGAATCTGCATGGATATCGTCGCCGATTAAACCAACCGGGCAGGTGGCAAAGACTGTAATTGCCTTTGGATGAAACAGGTCGTAAGCCTCCTGAATGGCTGCTTCCAGCTTCTTCTCTCCACCGAAAATAATGTCCGAGTCCTGCATGTCAGTCGACATGCAGTAGGGCATGTAATTTTCGTTCCCTTCATTTATACCGTCGGTTTGATTCCGGCGGGTGAGCCAGGCGTAAAAACTACAGCCGATCGGACCATGCACCAGGTTGACCATATCGCTTGTGGGCCCCATGATACCGCCCTTGCAGCCGGCGTAGGTGCAACCGCGCATGGTGATAATACCTGGTATGGTCCTGACATTGGCGACAATTTCCGGATTAATGTTGTCCCCATTGTTCTTCCCCCCTTGCGAGATAGAAAAGAAGATATCCCGTTGTTGTTCAGCCACTTCTTAAGTAAAAGCAATGAGCGGAACGGTAGAGAGATCAAAATTACCTCGGAGTTACTCGATTTCCTCATTGGTTATTGATGGCCGGGAAATGTCAGGGAGATGCAGAACCTGGTTGAGCGCATGGTTATTCTGGCCGAAGGGGACCGACTCGGTATGGCAGATTTACCAGTTAACTTGTTTTCAATGGACCAATTAAAGCAGGAAAAATCAAAAGAAGTCGTAGAAAAAGCGGAGATTCCCCAGGCGACATTTACCCGGAAGTCGCTTCAGAACATTGAACGGATGGAGATTGAAGCAGCCCTTCGTCGTAATGGCTGGGTGCAGGTGCGGGCCGCCCGAGAGCTGGGCTTGACCGAACGGCAAATCGGTTATCGAATTAAGAAATACGGACTCAATCGTTATGAATCTTTTCGGTAAAAACGTGTGTTGCAATTTTTTATTTTTCGTATTCAATCCATGAAATTTATTATACTGGGTACCCACTATGCTAAATAAGAAGGTCAGAAAAATAAAAGGTATTAAGGCGTTACCAGGATGCCGATAAGTTCAGCATCACTTAGAGGTCGTTGCAGCCTGGCTGCTGTCTCCCGGACCGTTTGGATCGTGGAATCAGTCAGCTCGTCAGAAAAGGTCCTGTTTAGTTGGGTCATGCGCTGGAGAATTGCCCGCCGCCCACTTTTGGGACCAAAAAGAAGTTTACGTTCAGCCTGGACCCTTTCCGGGCCGAACGGTTCATAGGTCTCTGGCTTATTTTGCAGGCCTTGCAGATGGAGCCCGGTTTCACAGGTAAAGATATCGTCACCGATAATCGGGCGGTTTCCGGCAATGCTCCTCCCTGTTAAGTGTGCCACATAGCGTGAGAGAGGTTTGAGGAACTCCGCCTTGAGTGTACTTATTCCTTTTGCAAGACTAAGGTAGCCGACAATCTCTTCGAGCCGGGCGCAGCCGGTTCGTTCGCCCAGACCGAAAACTACCCCATCGACGAAGGAGGCGCCGGCTTCAAGAGCAGCTATTGCATTGGCTGTTGCCATGCCGAAATCGTTATGGGTGTGCACAGCCAGCTGACTGCGCCTTAGTGCCTTTTTAAGAATCTTGATGAGACTTGCTATTTGTGAAGGGGAGGCTATGCCTACGGTATCGGCGATACGAATCCTTACTGCGCCATGTCGCTCCGCAGCCTGTGCCATTCTTGTTAAAAATTCTGGGTCATTTCTCGTTGCGTCCTCAAAACCGATCGACACAGCCAGCCCCTTCTGTCTGGGAGCCTGTCCGAGAATGCCCTTTCG
>WTAT01000148.1 GCA_013139415.1 Desulforhopalus sp. | reverse complement strand
CTTTCCCTGGTGCTGGCAGGACTGCAAGCACTTGAAAAAACAGGGCGCACCATTCTTGGGGAATGAATTCAGTGGCAAGGTTACTAGTGATACCTGATAGGCCGACAAACCTTCTTCCACAGCACATTGAAAAGGAAGATTTTTCCAGACAATCTTGGCCAGAAACAACAAACGAAATTTAGATATTGTTCTAAGCGAACAACATTATATTGCAGCAGAAGTGCTAACTACGTCTACTTGTCTCTGTCATAAATTGGGACGATTTCCTCATAAGTATTGCGCTATAAACTCCCTCTCTATAATAGGCATGCTGCAGTATACACCCATCATGTATCCAGCAAATGCCGGAGCAGGTGGGAATAATCAGGACGATCAATCCTGGTCAGTCCATACTTTTCAGCCCGTTGCACCGCCTGCCAGTACTCTTCGGCTGTGATTCCAGCCCCAAGCTCCGCAAATTCATCAGCTCTGCCGCACGGTCGATACTGGTCCATGATATTCACATAACAGTTGACCGATATTTTTTTTGCCAGGAAATGGAGAATAGCGTCCGTCTCCGCGAAACCACCCGGCATCAACAAGTGTCGGACTAAAAGTCCACGTTCAGCGCACCCCCGGGCATTGATCTGAAGATCGCCAACCTGCCGCTGCATCTCTCGCAGGGCCATCCGGGCTGTTGCTGGATAATCCGAAGCCTTGGCGTATCGGTTGGCGGAATCCGTGGACCAGAACTTAAAGTCCGGCATATAGATATCGACGATGCCATCCAGTAAGTGGAGCGAGGCGACATCGTCATAACCACTACTGTTATAGACCAGCGGCACCGTGAGACCACGCTCAATGGCAGATGGAAGAGCCTCAAGAATCTGCGGAATAACATGACTGGGAGTGACCAGATTAATGTTATGGCACCCCTGCTCCTGCAACTCCACCATCACCTGTGCCAGTTGCCGGTCATCGACCGGAAGGCAGCTGTGTTCTTCAGGGTGGCTGATATCGTAGTTTTGACAGAACGCACAGAGCAGGCTACAGCCGCAAAAGAAAATGGTCCCGGAACCATGGCTTCCAACCAGAACGGCCTCTTCACCAAAATGCGGTCCATAGCTTGCAACCTCTGCACAGGCTCCGGTGCGACACAGGCCAATCTTTCCCGCCAGACGATCAACATTGCAGCGGCGTGGACACAAACTGCATTTTTCCAGCAGTCGCAAGCTCTTGTTAATTTGCCGGTCCAGCAGACCTGATCTTGAGGCTGCGAGATATGAACTCTCCATCACCCGTCACCCATTACCCATTACCCGCAGAATCTGAAACTACAGATCAGAAATATAATGTACAAGCCTATGCCGGTCCTGATGCTTCTCATACCTGCTCATAGGCGACCAGTACACCCTCGCGCTGCATTTCGTCAGCTAAAGTAAACGTGGCAAAGGTGATGGTATTTGCTTTTTCGTCAGGGTCATCCGTCAATACATTGCTCCAGTTCAGCCGAAGCGATACCGGCCGCATGCTCAATATATCTTCCGGCCTAGAAAGGAAATTCTCAACAATAGTGAGCCAGTCTTCCGGCCTTTCGCTCTCACTGCGTGCGGTGGCAATTTCGCTTTCGGTCTCAACCAGCATCTGTTCGAGTTTTTTTTGTTTTTTCTGTTTTTCAGGGTCAAAGGGTACAAATACACAGCCCATGCCTGCCCCCTTGCCACCCCCAAACATCTTGTTCATGGCCCGCAGCCACTCCTGGCGTTGACGTAAGTCGACAAGCTTGGTCCTAATCTCAGAAAGTTCTCGCGCAGCCGCTTCGGCGATTATCTCAAGACTATATTTTTCCAATGCTTCTCTTGAATTTGCTAGTGTCGTTGCAAGTCCCACCATATTATGATCGGTGAAAGTAATGCTTCTCATCGCAGCATCACCGATTATCATGTCTCCCTGCTTCTTGCTTCCGAAAATCGTTTTTTCCGTACTTTTCATGGTCAAGAGAGCAACACGCTCAGTTCCCGGGAACGGAGTTTTCGATGTTGTTTTATTGATCCGATCAAGGAGATCCTCGATTCTATCAGATCCAGCGAAGGCTGCTTTGATAACTGGATTGTCATAGTATCCAGTTCGTTTCAAGTAGATCGGTCCCGGTATCTCGGCCACTATCGCCCGGCAGTGTTCCCGGCAGATCTGGAGTGGCTCCTGCAATCTTTTCCGATAACCTCTTACCCGTTTTCATTTTGGTTCAATGGTATTGACGACATAATCTATGAGTTCATTTTCAGGCTGGTTGGCCTGGAATCGACCCCCAAAACGGTCTAGTATAGACCGCAAAAAACCACTCTGTTCTGAGGTCATGTTCTGTTTCTGTCTACCTCGATCGCCTTTCATTTTCTCTGTGCTCCCCGAATGAGTTGAATGGTCTGATCGGTATAAGTTACAGGCCGTATTTTTTGTCTTAAATCAGGCTACTTCATGAAGCGTGCTATCATCCAAAAACTTTTACCAACCGGATCCCGCAGCCCAATCCAAGGGGGCCAGCTATATTGGGACTGGTGTTTGGTAGATAAAGCCATGGGTATCACTCATGTGCTGACATAAAAAGCTCCCCCGGCTTTCTTCATTTGCCATGATGTAATAAACGATAGTTGAATGGCGACTGACGACACGAATATGAGTTCTGTATCGACTTGACCATTTAATCAGGTTTTCTGTTCCATTACTGCCCAAACATTACTGCCCAAACCCAAATAGCTCAGAGCATAAATGGTGTTTTGTCCTCAAATCCGGTGAAATCCTTATCAATTGAGGTGAAAATCTTTAAAATCTTGTCTTTGGTCTCCATGGTGTTGTCTACGGTTTCCTGTTCGTCAAGACTACGAAGTTGAACTATGGCCTTATCTATTGCTGACCTGAGTTGCTTTGTCTTTGCACTGAGAGTGGCTTTGGTATCAGAAGTAGCTTTTCCAGCCTGTTCTTCGAGTTTTTTAAGGTCACTTTGCCACTCTGCGACTTTGTCATCAATAATGTCTTTGTAGGTGAATGATTGCATAAAATTCCTCCTCTTATGTTCAATTCTGAAATTACCTGCATCGGGCCGGGGTTTCATGTCCTACTCCTTTATTATAAATCGCGATGATGGGATGAGTCAAAATATTTGTTTAATATTGGATAAAAGCCTATAGAGGTTGGTCCTCAATCGGTGGCTGTGCAGGATCTCAGTTTTTGCGGTTGAGAGTCTGCATTATTTTTTCCATATTCACAGGCTGAACAGTATCGACAATCCACTGCCGCATTGTTAAACCTTCTGGAGTTGACTGGTTGTAACTCATGAAATCCAAATTAATGGCAAGGGTTTCTGCAACCATAGTCATCAATATCGGCCAGATGTTACCGATATCACCAATTATTGGTAGACTGCCTGGAAGCCTGGAAAAACCGGACATTTCCATCCTGAA
The DNA here is from genome assembly GCA_013139415.1 of Desulforhopalus sp. GTDB lineage: Bacteria > Desulfobacterota > Desulfobulbia > Desulfobulbales > Desulfocapsaceae > Desulforhopalus_A. Next base: position 4,959 of record WTAT01000148.1, on the reverse strand, counting down.
AGGAAGGCCTGTAACCTTTGTCTTTGGCAACCCTTTGATAACGGTGTTTGTGATTTCACCAGAGCGACGTTCTTTTTGCCAGATTGCCTCAAGGTTCGGGTCGAGGTCCATGCGGATGATTTTTTTATCTCTGAGCGAATAGGTCCATTCATCCTGCCAGTCCGACCAGACACCATGGCCGGTAAATGTTTCCAGGGGGCCGTCATGGATTTCCTGGCTCAGGGCAATGGCTGACTCAATGATAACATCTGCTGAATCAAAAAGTTGCGCAACTTTCAACGATCTTTCCGATATCGATATCGAATCACCGATCGCAAAGCCGACCTTGCCTCCACCGACCAGTTGGGGGATGGTGACGAGGACGGGCAGGCCGGTCTGTGCCCCGGCTCCTATCATGGTCATGGGGTCGGCACCCAAGCCGGCTATTTCCTCAAAGGGGCTACCGGCCAATCTGCACAAGTCGAGGATATCCATTGCCAAAATTTCCGTTTTCAAACCCATCGGATAGGCCATGTTGCCTGCGGCTTTAATGACACTATTTCCTGGATTGCGCATTAGTTTGTCGTAAAAATCCAGATCAAAAAATGATTCTTTCCCCAATTTTTCAAGCTGATCCTGATTGAGCATGGTTGCTTCAAATACGTTAAAAAAATTCTGTTTGACCGGATCGAGGTCCAGCATGGTCGTATCGATCCGTTTAACGGTGTCGAGGGTCCCCGCCAGTTCGTGACTGATAACTGCAGAACTGGTCGTTGCACAATCTATGATACCTTTGTGCATCAGTTCAGCAATGAGGGTGGTGACGCCCTCATGGATATTTGGTCCGCTGCCGACGGCAACCGCAACTTTGCCACCCTTTTCCTTGGTTTGTACTATGAGTTCTTTAGCATACAGAATACGTTCCCGGGTGTGGGGAGGCAGGGATTGGTAGAGAGTATTAATGGTCGTGTTTTTTGTTATCATATCAAAGTATAGAGCTATTTGGGGATGAGGAGAGACAGAATATAGAGTCAGGATTCAGGTGTTCCGGCTACCACCAGGCAGTTTATATCTCAAAATCTCTGGGAAAGGTATTGTAAATTATTATCCGAGAGAAAGAACGATAAAAATTTCTGAGACTCAGGCCTAAGAGGGGAGGCCGAGGATGCGCCTTGCGTTGGCACTGGTGTACCCTGCCGTAGCCTCCTTTGCTTCCCCACGAAGAGCTGCAAGTGCCTCCAGTACCTCGGAGAGATATTTCGGATGATTGCTTTCCCCCCTGTGGTTTGCCAGCGGGATGTCGGGAGCATCTGTTTCCAGAACGAGTGAATCCTTTGGGAGCTGCGAGGTAACTTTCCTGATCCGTTTGGCGCGATCATAGGTGATCGTTCCCCCAATGCCGATACCGAAACCAAGCTTGATATAGTGGCAGGCCTGTTGGAAACTGCCGTTGAACGCATGGACAATCCCGCCATGGGCAAAGTGTTTTCTTCGGAGGGTTGCCAGCACCTGGTCATGGGCCTTGCGAACATGCAGCAGAACTGGCAGCCCAGCCGTTGCAGCTATTTTTAGCTGCTGTTCAAATAACTGCTGCTGAGCTGTGCGGTCAACGGATTCTACATAGTAATCAAGGCCGATTTCTCCTATAGCCACTGGTCTATCTGTTCCGCTGCCTGTTACCAACTCCTCCAGTTCCTCCAGGTGGTGGGGATGGTGGTGGGAAAGATACAACGGATGCAGGCCCGGGGCGCCATATAACCCATGCTCCTGGTTGCATAGCTCCATGAGTCGTCCCCATCCTGCCTGGGTCACACCTGGCAGAACAATTTTACCGACTCCTGCGGCTCGTGCTTTGGCCAGTGCATTGTCGAACTGTGGGAAATGTTTTTCCAGGTCAAGGTGGCAATGGGTATCGATCAATTCCATTGTTTTGTGCTATTGATGAATGTTGTCAGCTTGATAGCGGATGTCGTTATTGGTCCGAAGGTAAATCGACTCCTGCAAATATACCATGTCTCACCGTTTTTTACATACTGACATTAATTTCATTTTCCTGTTTAGTGCCTTACTCCTGAAAGCCTGTCATTCAGTTCAATACCCCCTTGAGGGGTGTAAAAAACAAGAAATCTGGAGAGTTATTAAAATTAAAAACTTAAAGATACCACCAAGGCACTTATCCCGGCTTATTTTCCCGTTTACCGGGGTTAGAAAAAAATAATCCTCAAAGGTAAGCACCCTTGAAAGCAGGGCATAAACTCCGACTCCGATATCAACTACATGTCTCCGATTATTTTTTCACATGCCTTGATATCAAACGAAAATGCTCATAAATCAACAGACTCATATATGGGGGATATGCCCCGGTCGCTATTTAAAACGTAACCGTATCTCCCGGTCTCAAACTAAAGGCTTAGTTTCAGGACAGACACTACCCTGTTTCTGGATGGCAACTACCAGTATGATAGTCTACTGCAGGCTACGTGGTTACCCTGTCAGGTCTACAGGGTACTTTTATTGAAGGGAAACATTTTGCAAAGTTTAATATAAAAGGGTAGCTTGTCATTACTGGATCAGATGGCTTCTGGTTGGGATGCTCCTGTTGGTGGGTTTCCTGAGAAAACGATTATTTTTCATGCCCTCCTACATCCACTTACTTGTAATAAAAACTGTGTTTCCAGCTTTTCATAAGACTATTTGAGAAAGATGCATCAAATCGCCTGCCATGCGTGTGACCTCGTTCAAGATATCCCTCCAATGCCGGCGGGGTCCTCTGCATGTTGCACGCGTTGCGGAACGGTTTTGTTCCGTGCCAAAGTGAACAGTATAGACCGCACCTTAGCCTGGACCATTGCCGGTCTGGTACTCTATGGTGTTGCGGTCACTTTTCCTTTTCTGGCCATGAAAAGTGGCCCTATCAATCAGCAGACCACACTCCTGAGTGGTGTTCAGCAACTGTACATGCAGGGGGAGAATGTTCTTGCCAGCCTGGTCTTGTTGACCTGTCTTTTGGTCCCTCTTTTGCAAATGTGCATTCTGCTCTTTATTTTTATTCCGCTCAAAATAAATGTCCGGGTCAATAATTCAATTCCTGTTTTCCGCCTGTTCCAGCACCTTAACGCCTGGAGCATGATGGAAATTTACCTGCTTGGCATTCTGGTCGCCATCGTTAAACTCGCCAAGATGGCGACGATTGTTCCCGGTCTTGCGGTGGTTGCTTTCGGCCTGTTGGTCTTTGTCCTGACCTTTGCAATATCGTCGGTGGATACGCATATGGTATGGGAACGGCTGGGAGGTGAGTCGTGAGTAAATCACTCTTATCAGCCAAAGAACTTGGCCTGGTCAGCTGCCATGACTGCCACTTGCTCAGTCGCTGGCCAAACCTTGCAAGCGATCAGACGGCCAACTGTCCCCGTTGTGGCTGTGCCTTGCATCAACGCAAGCCAAACAGCATTGCCAGGACCTGGGCACTGTTGATCGCCGCCATCATCTTATATATTCCTGCAAATCTCCTGCCGATGACGATCACCTCAGCCCTGGGTACTGTGTCAGAAGATACCATCATGAGTGGGGTTATCTATTTTGTGCAAAGCGGGTCCTGGGAGATAGCCCTGGTCATCTTTACTGCCAGTGTTTTTGTGCCGTTTATGAAATTTTTAATACTTATTTATTTGTTGCTTTCTGTACAGTTTAAGTCGATCAAACGGCCTAAGGATCGAACTGTGCTGTACCGGGTCACAGAAGCAGTCGGTCGCTGGTCGATGGTTGATGTCTATGTGGTGACTATCCTGGTCGCCCTGGTCAAGCTCGGTATGTTGGCTGAAATTGAGGCTGGGCCTGCTGCTTTCTATTTTGCCTCGGTTGTTGTGAGCACCATGGTTGCTGCGGAAAGTTTTGATCCGCGGCTTATTTGGGATGTTGTGGAGGAAGACGAATGAGTGAAGAGGGTTCCCGGGCAGAAACTGTTGATAAGGCACCGACAGCGCAGGTGCAGACCAAGCGAGGTTTCTCGATTATTTGGGTAGTACCGATCCTCGCCTTGATTATCGGCGGCTGGTTAGCCTATAAGGCGATGTCTGAAAAAGGGCCGATTCTGACCATCAACTTTGAAAATGCTGAAGGGCTTGTCGCTGGCAAGACTAAAGTCAAGTACAAGGATGTTGAAATTGGTGTGGTGTCGGTTATTGATCTTCTTGATGATTTATCTGGAGTGGCCATCACCATAGAGATGCACAGGGAATTCAAACCATATATGACAGAGAACACCAGTTTCTGGGTGGTCAGAGCCCGGGTGGCAGCTGGGGAGGTCTCGGGCCTGGGTACCCTCTTGTCAGGTGCATATATTGGCTGCAGCCCATCAGATGAAGGGCAAGCAGTGAAACATTTTGTAGGTCTGGAGAAACCTCCGGTGATGACTGTGGGCTTACCAGGGCGCCATTTCATAATCCAGTCTGAGACCCTTGGATCTCTTGATATTGGGTCAACTGTACAGTACCGGGGAATCAAGGTCGGGCAAGTCGTCGATTACAATTTTGATGAAGCTGCAGAGTCAATCCTTCTCAAAGTGTTCATTAACGCACCTTTTCATGAAAAGGTGCGAACTCGTTCTCGTTTCTGGAATGCAAGCGGTATTGATTTTACTATGGATTCCTCCGGGATCAAGATGGATACGCAATCTTTGGTTTCTATTTTGCTGGGAGGGATGGCCTTTGACACCCCACCGGATGCGCCGGCTGGAGAGCAGGCAGAAGAGAGTAAAACATTTCAGTTGTATGCCAGCCATGAAGAGAGCAGGGAATTAACCTATGATCTTAGAGAATACTACCTGTTGTATTTCAACCAGAGAGTCAGAGGATTGTCGCCAGGGGCACCGGTCGAGATTAAAGGGATCCAGGTTGGTGAGGTTGTCAGCATCGAATTGCAGTATGATCAGGAGCAGCTCAATTTCCGCATCCCAGTGTTGGTGATGCTCGAACCGGAAAG
>WTAT01000230.1 GCA_013139415.1 Desulforhopalus sp. | reverse complement strand
GAGGATTAAACGCACTCTCGAAAGTCAATATTACGATCGAGCCAGGGCTTATCACCTCTATTATCGGTCCCAACGGGGCCGGGAAGACCAGTATCCTCAACTGCATTTCGGGTTTTTATCACCCATCCAAAGGTACCATCCATTATGGTGAGCGCAATCTGACCCATGCCTCACCGCATCAGATTTCCAGTATCGGTGTTGCCAGGGCATTTCAGAATCTTGAATTATTCCGAGGTCTCTCTGTTCTGGATAATTTGCTCCTGGCCCGTCATCAAAACCTGAAATACTCCATTTTTCACGCGATCATCTATTTTGGCAAGGCCTCACGAATGGAAGCGGAAAATCGGGCCTATGTGGAAAAGGTCATCGAATTTATGGAGCTGGAACCCTATCGAAAAAGCATGGTGGGCAATCTAAGTTATGGGGTTCAGAAAAGAGTGGAGGTGGCCCGTGCCTTAACCCTGGCACCCAAGCTGCTTCTTCTTGATGAACCCATGGCGGGGATGAACATCGAGGAAAAGGAGGACATTGTCCGCTTTATTCTTGACCTGAAAAAAGAGTGGGGGGTTACGGTGGTGCTGGTTGAGCATGACCTGGGGGTCGTTATGGACATTTCAGATCAGATTTACGTACTTGATTTCGGACTACTCATTGGTTCGGGAAAGCCGAAGGAAGTTGCATCCGATCCCAAGGTGATTGAAGCCTATATTGGAGAAGAGTAATTTTCACATGGAAAAACAGGAAAATCAGGATCATTTAACAGAACACACAATTCCGCAATTGCTGCGGTGGCGTGTGGAAGCAACCGGTGCGAAGGTTGCCATTCGGGAAAAGGATTTCGGGTGCTGGAACAGTTACACCTGGGATCAGTACTATGCTTTTGTACGAAAAACCGGGCTCGGCTTAAAGAAAATAGGTTTTGAAAAAGGGGATAAGATCGCCATTATCAGCGACAATATCCCAGAAACCCTCTACGTAGCCATCGGTGCGCAGGCGGTGGGGGGCATTTCAGCGGCGATTTATCAAACCAGCCTGCCGGATGAAATTGGTCAAATTCTAGAATATTTAAATGTCAGTGTCGTTTTCTGCAACGATCAGGAGCAGGTAGATAAAGTCACCGAGGTGCGTGACCAGATCCCGGGTGTTAAGAAAGTAATCTATGAAGACCCTCGGGGGATGCGGGGCTACAGATCCGACGACTGGTTCATGTCAATTCAGGACTTATATGGTCTTGGAGAAGAAATGCACCAGGCAGATACAGAGCTGTTCACAGCACTGTTGGATGAGGGAAAACCCGACGATGTCAGCCATATCTGCCTTACCTCCGGCACTACGGGGCTGCCAAAAGGTGCCATGTTGACCCATAGAAATTATATTAATATGGGCCTGCAGATCACAGAGGTGGATACTCTGGAAGACACCGATGAATATCTCTCTTTTCTGCCATTTGCCTGGATAGGTGAGCAGATGAACTCCTTTGGTGTCGCCATGGCCTCCGGGATTGCCATTAATTTTCCGGAGTCGGTTGAGACCAGTATGGATGATCTCAAGGAGATAGGGCCGCATTTTATGTTCGGTGCTCCCCGGATTTATGAAACCATCCGTTCCCAGATCTGGCTGAAGATGGATGAGTCTTATTGGCTCAATCGCATCTTCTATAACTATTTTATGAAAATAGGTGAAGAGGCGGCCGGGTATCGCATGGCAGGCAAAGCAATGCCCGGCAAACTGCGCTTTTTAGCGTGGCTTGGCAAACAGTGCATTTTTCGGCCGTTGGTCAATCAGATCGGTCTGCTAAGACTACGAAGAGCATATACAGGTGGTGCTGCTCTTGGTCCCGAACTCTTCACTTTTTACCAGGCCATTGGAGTCAATCTCAAACAGATATATGGACAAACGGAAATTGTCGGTATTGCCTATATGCACAGGGACGGGGATGTTCGGCCTGATACCGTGGGAAAACCTTTACCGGGGACCGAATGCAAAATCTCAGAAGAAGGAGAAATCCTTTCCAGGTCCGCCTCTGTTAGTCCTGGCTATTACAAGCTGCCTGAAAAGACTGCCGAGTTGCTTGAAGGGGGCTGGCTCCATTCTGGAGATGCCGGGTATATCGATGCCCACGGACATCTGGTGGTAATCGACCGGATCTCTGATGTAATGCATAATAAAAACGGTGAGATGTTTAGCCCGATGTTTCTTGAAAATCGCCTGAAATTCAGTCCTTACATAAAAGAAGCGGTAATCTTTGGAGATAAAAAAGAGTATGTGGCGGCGTTGATAAACGTTGATCCCATCGTGGTCGGGAAGTGGGCCGAGGACAGAGGCATTTCCTTTAGTACTTATATGGATCTTTCCTTCCAGCCTGAGGTTGCCGAGCTGATTAATGGTGCAGTAGTGGAAATTAATCGGAATAGAGAGAAACCACACTTTAAGATCAAACGCTTTGCAATTCTTTATAAGCTGCTGGATATGGATGATGGTGAGTTGACCAAAACCGGAAAGATCCGGCGCAAGTTTGTCCGGGAAAAATACAATGATTTGTATGAAGCATTGTACGACGAAAATATAACTGAGAAAAAGGTTGAGGCCTTTTATCAGTATCAGGACGGCCAAACAACAACGGTTGATACAACCATCCGCTTTTACACAATGGAAGGGGACTGATGAGCTATTTTTTTCAATTGGTAGTCAGTGGTGTCGTTGTCGGATCTATTTATGCCTTGTCCGCATTGGGATTTGTGCTGATCTATAAATCGAGCCGGGTGCTCAATATCGCCCATGGACAGTTCATTGCTGCGGGGGCTTTTATCACCTATGCTCTGACGGTCTGGGCGGGTATTCCCATCTACGTCTCTTTTCCTGTCAGTATGGTACTGACGTTTTTTCTGGCGATGAGTGTGGAAAGGGTGTTCTTAAGGCGCTTGATCGGTGAGCCGATTATTTCCGTCATTATGGTCACCATCGGTTTAATGTCTATTTTAGACGGTCTGATCTATTTGACTCCCTTTGGATCGGAAAACTTTTCCTTCCCGGCATTCCTGCCCACAACGCCGATCGCCGTTGCAGGTGTGTCCATTTCCTGGACGCAGCTGGTAGGCGTTATCACCACCTTTACCCTTATCGCTGGCTTCACCTGGTTTTTTAAAAAATCGACTGTTGGCATATCCATGCGGGCGGTGTCTGACGATCAGTTTGCGGCTATGTCCATAGGTATCTCTGTTCCCCGTGTATTTGGTTTGGCATGGGCAATGGCAGGGCTTAGTGCCGCTGCCGCCGGTGGAATCATTGGCAACATTACCGGCTTGAATTTTGATACTCTGCATGCTTTCGGCATTGTTGTTTTCCCGGTGGTGATTCTCGGTGGGCTTGATTCAATCCTGGGTGCGGTAGTGGCGGGGATAATTATGGGGCTGATACAGCAATTTGCCAGTGGATATCTTGATGGCCACTGGGGGTTGAACGGTACAGGCGAAGTAATGCCCTATGTTATTCTACTGGTGATTCTGCTTTTTAAACCCCATGGCTTATTTGGGATACACGAAATAGAGCGGGTATAATTTATGTCATCAAATCGTTGGCTGGCTACAGGTAATTATTTTACCTCCTATCAGGAAGAACAAAGGATCTTTTTCACCCGTCTTGACAGTACGGCGATGCTTCTGTTCATCTTTGGTCTCTTCATCTGGCCTTTCTTTATCGATGCCGGCAATAAGTATATGCTGATTATTGATAATATACTTGTGGCCGTCATTGCAGTGATGGGACTGAATCTGGTCACCGGGTTTGCTGGGTTGATCTCCATCGGTCACGCTGCGTTTGTGGGAATAGGGGCGTATACAATTGCCTCTTTCGTGCAGGTTTTAGGCGATAGTCATTTTCTTATGACCCACGCCTGGCCAGTAATGATCCTGCTGGCCGGAGGGATGGGCGCAGTTTTTGGTGCCATTGTCGGCTTGCCTGCTCTTCGTCTGAAACATCTGTATCTTGCCATTGCTACTCTTTCGTTCCAGATGATTTTTCAGTGGGTCATTAATTTTATGAATTTTTTCAACCAGGGCCAGACAATATCTGTGGACCGGGTTGTCTGGATAACCGGACAGGTGTCACGCAAGGAGCATTATCTCTTTTGGTATTATGCGATCCTCGTTGTCATTGTTTTGCTTGGCTTTTCGGTGCGCAACCTGCTTCGTACCCGCTATGGCCGCTGTCTTGTCGCCGTTCGGGATAATGATCGGGCTGCCGATGCCATGGGAATGCACCCGGGATTTACCAAAGTATATGCCTTTGGCCTGGCCGGTTTTCTGGCTGGGGTGGCCGGTGCTTTACATGCATTTTTATATCGAGGGGTTGGAGTAGAGTCCTTTACCTTGCATCACTCCATCAGCTATCTTGCCATGGCGATCGTCGGCGGGCTTGGAACACTGCCTGGTTCTTTTATGGGACCAGTGGCGATAAAGGTGCTCGAGATGCAGGTTGAGCGACTTTCTGAGTGGGCGAGCGCTCACTTGACGTTTGCCGCAAATCTCGCCACTGCGCTTAAGCCCCTGAGTTTTGGTCTTGTTATCGTGCTGTTTTTGATGTTTGAACCCCGTGGGATCGCCAATTGGTGGCGTATCGCGCGTTCATATGTGAAGCTGTGGCCGTTCAGATACTGATGGCGTCGTAAAAAATTTTAAACCTCGAATATGAAGTTTTTTGCTTAACCATCTTGAGCTTCGTTTTTAAAAGGTATCAGTTATCAGCTGGTTTTTTAAAAAACCAACAGCTCAACACAACTAACACCAAGGAGGAGAGATGAAAAAGGACAATTTGACCAAATGGACGTTTCTGCTGGTAGCTGTTTTCATAGTGACCCTTCCCGCCCAGGCATTTGCAGGAGAAGTATATAAGCTGGGCTTGTCTCTGGCAATTACCGGGCCTACTTCCGATGCCGGTAACCCTTATTCCAAGGGTGTTGATGACTATTTTAACTTTGTTAATGATACCAAGATGCTCGGCGATGATACAATCGATTGTACCATTCGAGACGATCAATACAAAACTGATATTACCAAACAAAATTTCGAAGATTTTCTCGATCAGGAAATTGTCTTTTATCTGAACTATTCCACGGGCAGCACGCTTGCCTTGAAAAAGGATTTTGAGGAAGTTAAAATGCCTGTTATTCCGGCTTCTTTTCATGCCGGAAATCTAATCGATTCAAATTATATCTTTCTGCCCATCGCCTCCTATTCTGCCCAGGCTATAGGGCTTGCCGAATATGTTGTTAAAAATAACAAAGGAACCACCCCAAAGGTGGCTATCTTTATCCATCCATCTGCATTTGGTCGGGGCCCAGTTGAAGATCTGCAAAAGGCCGTTGCCGCTGGTCTTGACATGGAAATCGTTGAAGTCGTTGAACATGGCAAGAACCTCGACAACACCGCCATGCTGAAGCGCCTTATCAGTAAGGACGTGCGGTATGTCATCAGCCAGACAGTTCAGTCTCCGGTCGCCACCATGATAAAGGATGCCAACAGTCTGGGACTTACAGCTACATCCTTTGGTGAAGAAGGAAAACTCACCTTTCTGGGCTGTCATTATACCGGTGGTAACGATCTGGTTGCCCTCGCCGGAGCGTCAGCCGAAAATTTCTACTGGACGACCTCATACATCATTACCAATGAGCCAGGCCCCGGTGCAACCGCGCAGCTTGAGCTGGCAAAAAAATACAATCGTAACGAAAAAGCCGCCAATTCACATAACTACGCAAACGGTATGATGGTGGCACAGGTAGCAACAGAGGTTATCAGGCGCACCAAGGCCAAAGGAAAGGAAATCAACAATGTAACTTTATATGAAGAGCTTCAGGAGATGAATGGTGACAATGCCTATTCTCCAGGGACGACTGTTGGCCCGGTAACGTATTCGAAGACCGATCATGTCGGTGTCGACACGCTGCAGCTGTATGTTGTTAAGGATGGTGCTTTTAAATCAGCCGGTGAGCCTTTTATTCCGGTCTATACTGAGAAAATTAAGTAGTTTCCATCCTGAAACTACCTTTTGCCCGATCTCATCGTTATACGAGATTTTTTTATCCTCGGAATATTAAGTATATGCCTGCGGTAAAAAAAATCTCATATGCCTCGATCTCGAACAAAATGCTTAGTTTCAGGTTAGAAACTCAGGAGCTCAAAATTTTTTTCCATTCTTGATCATTCCTTATGCGTCATTTCACATTGAGGTGTGCTGGCGCATAAGGCCGATATCTTTTAGCAGGATTTATCAAATGACAAACTCGTAAAAACCTCAAATTGGAGATGGCTAAGTTAAAAACTTCAGCTGCGAGACGTGGAATTTTTCTATGATTTCGGCGTACTAAAGTACGTCGTAATTATAGAAAAATTGCAACAACGAAGCAGGTGAAGAGTTTTTACGACGCCATCATAAAATAGCCATTCTATGAACAAAAAAAAGACTGAGAACCAGCTGGAAGTCAATAACATAGAAGTTGTCTATAATGATATTGTACAGGTCTTGCGCGGTGTCAGCCTAAGCGTCCAGGAGGGGTCTATTGTTGCCTTGCTCGGAACAAACGGGGCAGGGAAGACTACCACATTGCGGGCGATCAGCGGCTTACTCAAGCCAGAAAACGGCTTTATTCGTGAAGGATACATTAAATTCAAAGGCCATGATATTACTAACCTGCTGGGCACCCATGTGGTAAAACATGGTGCGGTGATGGTCCCTGAGGGAAGGCGGGTGTTCAAACATCTTACTGTGGATGAAAATATCCGGGTCGGCTCTATTACCAGACGAGACGGGGCCCAGCAGATCCGGGATGATCATCGATTGATGTACACCCATTTCCCGCGGTTGGCTAATATCACCCACCGAATGGCAGGGTATTGCTCGGGAGGTGAACAGCAGATGATCGCTATTGCCAGAGCCTTGATGTCATCGCCTGAGATGCTTATGCTCGACGAGCCGTCTCTTGGGCTCGCACCACTACTTGTTAAGGAAATATTTGAGAATATTCAATTGATAAATAAAGAGCTGAATACCACCATCTTAGTGGTGGAACAAAATGCAAAAATTGCCTTGGGTATCTCCGATTATGCCTATATTATGGAGTCCGGCAGGATTGTTTTAGAGGGCCCGTCAAAGGAACTTCAGGAAAACCCCGATGTTAAAGAATTCTACATGGGTATCACCCATGGAGGCGGAAGAAAGTCCTTTAAAGAAGTCAAATCCTACAAAAGGCGAAAGCGCTGGATGTAGTGTCTTAGAGTACCATTTATTACGAGCCACTAAAAAGAGCACCCCTCAAGGGGGTACTGAAAAGAGCACCCCTCAGGTAAGCGGACAGACTCCGAGGGGGTATTGAACTGAATGACAGGCTTTCAGGAGTAAGGCACTAAGAGACCCTTCATGAAAGGATGCGATAATGAAATTTTTAGTTGGGTATAACGGTTCTGAGGAAGCTAAAGCCGCTCTCCGTTTGGCAAGGACCTACGCAGAAAAGTTTGGGGCCAGTGTGCTTGTTATCACCTCAATGGGAGGCGGAAGGAGTGAGAAACCTGAAGAAATAGGCAATGTTGCCCAGAATTTGGCACTTGCGGAACAGTTTTTAAAAGAAAAAGGGATTACTTGTGAGAGCCACCAACTCGCTCGTGGGATGTCACCAGGTGAAGACTTGGTAGCTTTTGCCAAGGAACATGATATCGACCAGATCTTTATTGGGGTGGAGAAAGTATCGCGAACTCAAAAAATCATTGTCGGATCCAATGCACAGTATATAATCCTGAAAGCTACCTGTCCGGTGGTTACAGTAAGACAGTATCCGAAATAGTCAGTTTGTATCTCGAAAATGGCTGAAAATACATCAAATCCCGCCAGAAAAAGCGGGATTCTTTTCAATGCCCCTTGAGGGTATAAGTGCCTTTTGCAGATTATTTTCTTCAATTTTATACCCCTCCAGGGGGTACTGAAAAGAGTGAACAAAAATAATCTGTAAGGCACTAAAACATATGGGAGAGCTTCCATGGGACTTTATGACTTTACTTTCTATGACCTGATCAAAAGGAATGCGGTCGCTTTCGGCAGCCGTGTCTGTTGGCAGGAGGTCGACGATGGCCGACAATTGACCTTTGCTGAATATAAGATACGGGTGGATCTTTTGGCTGGAGGGTTATCACGTGCCGGGGTTGTAAAAGGTGACCGCATCGGAGTTCTTGGTAAAAACAGTCTTGAATTTTTTCTTGTTTATGGTGCGGCTGCGCGTTTAGGTGCCATCGTATTGCCTGTCAACTGGAGACTTTCAGCCGATGAGGTTTGTTATAACCTAAACGATTGTCAGTCCAAAATAGTTTTTGCCGATGCAGAGTTTCAACACATTCTGGAAGGCAACCGGGAACAATTACCTTCTGTTGAGGCCTGTTATAATCTGAAGGGTGATCTTGGGGATGCACTGAAATTCACTTCGCTGTTGGAGGTAGGAACACAGATAAACTCTGGTGAGGTGGCGAGTACGGATGGCTTTGTCATTATTCATACCGCTGCTGTGGCTGGACGGCCTCGAGGGGCTCTGCTCAGTCATAACAATATACTCTGCGCGGATATGCATTTTATTCACTGCATGGAATTTACCCCGAAAGATGTGAATTTGAACCTGTTGCCTCTATTCCATGTTGCTGGACTTTTTATGGCTACCAGTACTTTTCATGCTGGAGGTCTAAGCCTGAATATCAGTAAATTTGAGGCTAAAGAGACTGCCAGGCTGATCGAGGACAAAGGTGCGACCCTTTTCTTTGATTTCCCACCGATCCTTGATTCCATACTAAAAGCTGCAGCTGAAGACAATCGCGATATCAGTTCACTCAGAGCCATTGTGGGCCTTGGAACGCCAGAGGTGATAGAGCAATTCCAAACGGTAAGTGGTGGCAGTTATTACGCCATGTACGGGCAAACAGAAACATCCTGTCTTGCCACTATCGGGAAATATGACGATCGGCCCGGATCGGCAGGTAAGGTCATCATGCTTGGAGATGTACAACTGGTAGACGAGCACGATACTGTCGTTGCCTTCGGCGAGGTGGGAGAGATTTCCGTTAAAGGTCCTATGGTGTTTATGGGTTACTGGGGATTACCCGAGGATAACGCCTATGCCTTTCGTGAGGGGTGGCATCATACCGGTGATTTGGGGCGTTTTGATGAGGATGGTTTCTTGTTTTATGCCGGACGAAAAGCGGAAAAGGAACTCATTAAACCAGGCGGTGAGAATGTTTATCCGGCTGAAGTCGAAAAGGTCATTCTTCAACATTCAGCTGTTGAAAAAACGGTCGTCATCGGTGTGCCGGATCCCAAATGGAAAGAGGGGATTAAGGCGGTTTGTCAACTCCAGGAGGGCAAGACTCTAACGGCTGCTGAGTTGATTGCTTTCGTCGGTGAACGAATCGCTCGTTTTAAAAAACCGCAATATGTTGAGTTTGTCAGTGAATTGCCTATGAAAGAGGATGGTTCCCTCGACCGGGTAGCAGTTAAATCCCTCTATGGTGAAGCATAGATAGGTGTTTTTTTCCATAAAAAAATTACGTGTTAACTTCATTGTCGCATGGGTCGTGAGACTCCTTGACCGATATAATGGGTGGTACAGACGACGGCGGCGGCCGAAACAGATGTCCTGTTATCATGCCTTTTGTGGTGCCAAAGGCGGCCACTGCCCAGGCGGTTAGCAAGCCTATGTAGTAGAAAATACTGGCCCATTTAAACAGGGGAAGACCGGTATGATGCGCCAATTGAGCAATACCTGTGACACAGGTACCCACAGGGAAGGTAAAGGCCCAATAGGTCAGGGCAAATCTCATTTGTCTGCGACGGGCCCGGATGGTTAAAAGAGTTGCAATACAGGTCCAGAGGAGCACAAATCCAAAAACAGGCACACTGTACAATACCGTAAACATTTCAAATCCATGAGCGATGTGAGAAGGAACGGCTCCTTCTGCAACAGTACCAAGTATTCCTGCAGCGGTCATGGATTGGCCTAAGGGGCCTAAAACAATCCATAGGGTGGGCACCCGTGAGGTACCTGATGTGCCATGATGTGCTAAACGGCTCCAAATCATTGATATGATAATGAGTGCAGTCACAAGACTTAAGCCGAACATAGAAAAACAAAGGTAAAACATAGTCTCTCTTAGTACTCCTACTGGGGTGTAGGGAACAAGCATGGCACCGATTGCCGCTGATACCATGGGAGGAACAACGGGCATAAGCCATCCCCCAAAGGCGGAGTCTGGTCGTACCTTAAATTTTGTAAACAGGCGATAGGGGATAATAATAGCAGAGCCAAGACCGGTTATGGTGCCTATAAACCATAGAGCCCAGGTGATTTGATGGGCAAACTCCTGGCCGAGAAAATTATCACCCAGCAATAGGGTCCCCCCTGCAACGGTGAGCATGGCCATTGGAGGAGCCCCATAAAATTGTGCCATCATGGGGTCATTGAAATGTTTTTTCCAGGCATTTTGTGTCTTGAGTGAGAGGGCGCATGTCGCAAGAACAAGACCGATAAGCATAAAAGAAGCAAGGCACCAGACAATGAGGGCGAAACTGTGCAGCTTGTTTGAAAATAAAGGTAACGAGGCGGCTGCATTGGCAATAATTCCTGTACCCATTACCGAGGCAAACCAGTTGGGGCCTAGTTCGTAGTCATTAGTCGCACCTGTGACTGAATAAAAAAAACGTTTCCACCAAAACCCTTTGGCGTTTCTGTTTTTTAGATCGTTTTCCATGTTTTTTATCCTATGTAGGCAATAAATGTATGACTCAGTTGAGAACCTTGTGAGTCAAAATTTTTGACCTGCGCGGGCAGTAATGAGCAGTTGGGTAAATTAAGATATCTTTACCACCTGGAAATTGCCAGAATATAGTTATGTGCGGACAACAATGATTGAAACGCCTAACGTTAAAAGCGTTACAGTGAAAGAAGCCAGAAGTTTCTTGGATTTTTGATTGGGTATTTTTTACGTATCCTTCAAACACCACTTTCGATCATAACAAATACATCAATCCTCAGTGTCCTTGAATGGTCTAAATTAATCTTCGTTTAAAATGAGACCGAAAACTATAGGTAGGATTGCTAGCGGTGATTTAGGGTTAGGCAATGGTAATTTAGGGTGAGGAAATAATTCGTTGGTGTAATCACTTTCAGCTTGGTAATTATAGGCGGTCATAACAAAATAGAGATTGTCACTTAGTTTGAATACCGTACATTTCGGAAAGCTCTGATATAAATTTTCACATTGGAAATCGTCAGAATGCAAAATTTCGCAAGATTCACCATAACTACTGACATCACATCGCTTAAATTCGGCAATATCTATATAATGTTCGTAAAAAAAATTGGGCTTAACACGCCCTGTGCTATCAAATCTACTGTATGTACCATAATATAGTCGGTATCCGACTACGTTATCCTCGGGAGGGTTTGCTTTCCACGAAAAAGCAAATTCCTGTCCTGCACTAGTCTCGGCAAAACCGATACTAATAAAAAAGAATCCCCAAAAGATAAGGTTTAGTGGGAAACTCATAAATACATTTCCCTTTAAGTAAATTTTCATATTCACGCACTGTTGTCTCGTGAATATATGAATTAAAGAAGATATTACAGAATCGTAAAGCTGATTGTGTTATTCATCCGGTGGGTAATAATATCTTCTCCTCGTTTGCGACCGATGTATGTAAAACTCACATGTCCCTGCTGTCCGGTTAATATTTTTAATGGCAATAATTTTTCAGTAAAGAGGGTCTACGGGATTACCCCTTAGTGCCTTACTCCTGAAAGCCTGTCATAAAAAACAAGAAATCTGGAGAGTGTGTTGAAATTACGAACTTAAAGTAACCTCCAAGGCACTTATCCCCATCAAGGGGGGACTAAACTGAGTACCCCCTTGTGGGGTGTTAGTGTCCAACTGGTTAATAATAAGAAATCA
>WTAT01000223.1 GCA_013139415.1 Desulforhopalus sp. | reverse complement strand
TTTGATGTGTTTTTCCACTCTGCTAGTGAACGGGGTGCGGAAAATTGTTTATAGTTATGAAGATGCTATGGGGGGAGGTACGAATTTACCCCTTAAGGTATTAGCGCCCCTCTATTGCGATCTTGAGGTGCAAATAACAAGGGGGGTCTTGAGGGAGAAGGGCCTTGAACTGTTCAAGGATTTTTTTTCCAACCCCGACAACGACTATCTTAAAAACAGTCTTTTAGCAATATATACAATCAACCAGTAGAAATTTTAGAGAGCGTCTGATCCTGTTAAACTGGATAACACCCCACCACAAGGGGGTATAAGTGCCTTGGAGGTTACTTTAAGTTCCTAATTTCAAAACACTCTCCAGATTTCTTGTTTTTTATACCCCTCAAGGGGGTATTGAACTGAATGACAGGCTTTCAGGAGTAAGGCACTAAATGTCTTTGCGGAAATGACAACGCATGAGTAGAGCGTCACTCCCGCGAAGGCGGGAGTCTAGGGTAGACCCAACGAGTGTGCTTAAGAGGCACTATATTTAAAAGTACGGCGATTACGGGTAAAAAATGAAAAGTATAGCAAGAACTGTTGGCTTTAGGCCGGGTGAACGAAATATTTTTTTCCACATCTTAACGGCATGTAATCTGTCTTGCCGCCATTGTTATATAAACAGGGAGCAGCATGGGACCCAGCAGTTATCCAAAGAGCAGATGGAGAAGTGGATGGCTCTTTTTGCTGATCCGGATAAGAAATCAAATATGATTTTTCTGGGCGGAGAGCCGACGCTGCATCCCGATCTTCCCTTTGCTATCAAAAAGGCCAAAGAGTTCGGATATTTTGTAACCGTTGATTCCAACGGCTACCTGTTCAATGATCTGTTGGCCAGGACCACCCCTGAACTTCTCGATTTTTTAAGCTTCAGTCTTGACGGCCCGGATGCAGAAACGAACGATCCCATCAGGGGGGAGGGGGTGTTCGATACTTGTGTGGCAAATATTAAACGAGCTGTCAGCTCAGGGTATAGTGTGAGTGTTATTTATACAGTGAGTAAAAAAAATCTCAGCTCTCTTTCCCGGATGATCCCCCTCCTGCAAAAGTTGAAGGTGCATAAGTTCTTTATCCAGGTACTAGGCTTGCGTGGAAAATCTGCCAAGGCAGATAATGAAGAGGTTATGCAGGTAAGCAGACAACAATGGCTCGATACCGTTCCGGAGGTAGCACGATTGGCTTCGGAAAAGGGTATTCATGTGACCTATCCCAAGGTTTTTCTTGCATCTGGGGAGAAGTTTGAATGTGCCGGCGTCGTAGCGGAAAACTTTTTTGTTTTTCCCAATGGACGTGTTTATCAATGTCCCCTCTGCGAAGATCATCCAATTAATGCGTACGTAATAGAAAACAACCGCCTTGTTAAAAACGATGGTTTGCGCGAGGACAGCTTTTTCAGATTAAATATTGAAGAGGGTTGTGTCATGAATAAATTGCTGCAGCCGGATACCATCGAGTATGACAACAAAGGGGTGCCGCTGCATCGAATTTCCTGCTGTCTGTTGAAACAGGAAATTGGCTGAAGTTATTATGGGGTGTTGCCGGCATGACTTTTTCGGTTGAAGAGAGCACTGAGGAAGATCCCTGCCTCGTAAAGCAGGAAAAGGGGAAAGGCCATCAAGGCTGTCGCCACAAAATCACCGGCTGTCAGCAGGAATGAAAGTACGACGATTGCCATATAAAAATATATGCGTTTTCGGCGAAAATAGGCAGCTTGTACGAAATTTGCCTTACCGGCCATAACCATAAGAAAAGGTATCTGGAAAGAGATGCCAAATGCCAAAATTGTTCGGGCCACAAAGGTTAGATATTTGCCAAGCTTAGGCAGGGGCTCAAGTCCTTCACTTGCATAACTCATGAAATAGACGAGCATCTTCGGTAATACCACGAAAAATGCGAAGCATGCTCCTCCGCTAAACAAAAAGGTGGCCCAGAAGACGATCGTTACGGCTAGTTTTTTCTCGTTTTTTCTGAGACCGGGTGCCACAAAAATCCAGAGTTGATAGAGGGCAACAGGCATGCTGACGATAATACCAATCAGCACTGCCAGCTTGATGTAAGCGAGAAAGGCCTCGGGAAGATTGGTGTACACAAGTTTGTAAACCAATGGACTTGCTGCAAAGAGGGGAGAGATAAACAGAGCAGCGATCTGTTCGGCAAAAATATAGGAGACGGCAGAACATGCTATAATGGTGAGGAAAACGGTGATAAGTCGTTTTCGGAGCTCCAGATGGTGCGGTCTGAAGAATTCGAGGCTCCTTTCTATTACCGGGATAGTGCTTTGGAGATTATGTTTTACCATTGTGGTTGATACAGACTACAGTTCGCTTTGTCGTTTTGGAGGTTCTTCAGTTTCAGTGTCGTTCTTCACCGGTTCAATCACAGTAGCTTTGCCATCATCCTGCGGGGCGACTTCTACGGTATCATCGCTATCTGGGAAGGACTTGGGCGTACTGTCGGTAGTTTTCAAAAGCTCTTTATAGGCCATTTTTGCGTTTTCTTCCGGGGGATACACTCCAGTTGCTTCGCTTGTCTCATCACGCTTATAGGGCGGGGTATCGAGGAGGTTTTGCTTCAGCGATTTTGCTGCCTCTTCAAGGTCTGGCTTGATGTCGTCCAGAGGATTTCCCTCCTCTGCAAAAGAATCCTTGAGGCCCTCAGCTGTTTTTTTCAGATCCATGAGGCCTTTGGCAAGAGAACGGGCGAGATCGGGAAGTTTGTCTGGACCAACTACTATGAGAGCCAGGGCCAAAATAAGAATCATTTCAGGCAAGCCAATGCCAAACATAACTATAACCTCTAAAAAATGCTAACTCCATATAACATGCCGAATTAAAAAACAATTTGGCTGTTGGCAAGAGTAAAATGTCAAAATATGGTTGCCGAGTTGCATGTCCCTGTGTTGAGGGAAGAGGAAAAAATTCCAATTGAAGTTTTCTGTAGACTAGTGTGGAATTTTTACGATCCTCGACAAAGTGGCAATGTAAGGTATTTGGTGGGGAGTGTCAATGTCTGAAGAATTATGATATCTTCTGTACATTATTTGAATTTACAAATAACATCTTGATTATGCACTGATTTGTCTTATCCTTCAGATCCTAACTTAAGTTAAATTTGTTTGATTGACAATAAACCGTCACTTGACTATATTTACCGATTTGTCTTGTGCAGATGTGTTGTGATTTGCTCGTGGTTCAAAGGGCGTTCGCGAAGCATCAAATATATGAACCAAACCTCTGAGAGGAGATGATAAATGTCCAGTGTTGTGGTTGTTGGGACTCAATGGGGAGATGAAGGTAAGGGAAAGATAGTTGACCTGCTCACCCGTTACGCTGATTATGTTGTGCGTTTTCAAGGTGGGAACAATGCCGGACATACCCTCGTGGTTGAAGGAAAGAAGTTTGTTTTCCATATAATTCCTTCCGGCATCCTTTACGAGGACAAGATGTGTATGATCGGCAATGGTGTTATAATTGATCCGGGTGTCCTCATCAGTGAAATCGATGAACTACAAAAACAGGGACTGACAGTCAGCCCTGATCGATTGATGATCAGCGAAAGAGCTCATCTCATCATGCCGTACCACTCGAGTCTGGATCAAGCCAAGGAAGCAGCTCTTTCTGATAGTAAAAAAATAGGAACTACCGGGCGGGGGATTGGGCCCTGTTATATGGATAAGATCGGAAGAGTCGGAATAACGGCTGGAGACCTTCTTGACGATGCGCTGTTTCGGGAGAAATTGAAAGTTGCGGTTGATGAGGAAAATTTCCTGCTAACAAAAAAATATAATGTCGCCCCGGTTGATTACGAAGAGATATATAATTTATATCAGGACTATGCTGAAAAATTGACACCATTTTATGGTAACGTTTCAGTCGAACTGGACAAGGCGAGGAAGAAAAAACAAAATATTCTTTTTGAAGGTGCCCAGGGAACGCAGCTGGATATTGATCATGGTACCTATCCTTTTGTGACATCTTCAAATACAATTGCCGGTAATGCATGCAATGGTTCCGGTTTTGGTCCAGCACATATAGATGCTGTAGTCGGCATCATGAAGGCATATACAACCCGCGTCGGTGCTGGCCCGTTTCCCACTGAATTATTCGATGAAACCGGTAATCAACTGCAGGAAAAAGGCTGCGAGTTTGGGGCGACCACAGGAAGACGTCGAAGGTGCGGCTGGCTTGACGGCGTTGTGGCAAACGATGCAACCAGGTTGAATGGCCTCACGGGACTTGCTATTACCAAACTTGATGTCTTGAGTGGGCAGAAAAAGATTAAGATGGCAACCTCTTATGAGTTAGAGGGCAAAACTATTTCGGCGATGCCATCAAATATTAAACAGGCGGGTGCTGTTATTCCTGTTTATGAAAGTTTAGAGGGATGGCAAGAAGATATTGATAATGTGCGGGAATATGAAGCTCTTCCCAAACAGGCAAAGGACTACATTCGACGTGTTGAAGATTTCACCGGTGTACCGGCAAATATCGTTTCTGTTGGCCCCGACAGGGCTGAAACCCTGATGTTGACAAATCCTTTTGAAAAATGATAACCAGCAACCGGTCAGACGAAGTATAGACTCTGTCAGCCGCGCACTGGACACTTGAAGAGGTTGGTAAAAATATGGCTAGAATTACGTGTGAAGATTGTTTAGAAAAAGTTGGGGACCATAACCGGTTCAACCTTATTAATCTTGCTGTAAAGCGTGTTAAACAGCACAGGCAGGGTGAGCCGTTTCTCGTTAATGGGAAAAATCAAGAGATAGTGATGACATTAAGAGAGATAGCAGCTGGGGAGGTCACCTTTGACAATATCAAGGAATTACCAGACCAAATGAATGAAAATGGCCGCGAAGGCGAACCAGCCAGTGATATTCCCAAAGTACTTTCCTGAAACTGAAGAGCCTGAATAAAAGATTATGAGTATTGATTATTACGAGACCTTGTTCGTCAGCAGAAATTCCAGCGCCGGTGAGATAAAAAAGGCCTACAGAAAACTGGCGATGAAGTACCATCCCGATCGTAACCCGGACGATAAAGAGGCGGAAGACAAGTTCAAATCCTGCACCGAGGCTTACGAAGTTCTGAGCGATGAGAAAAAGAGGAAAATTTACAATACCTATGGCCATGACGGGCTGAAGAATAGTGGCTATAGTGGGCCAGGCAATGCGGAGGATATCTTCTCAAGCTTTGGTGATATTTTTGGAGACCTTTTTGGATTTGGCGGCGGAAATCGTGCCAGAGCGAGAAATGATGGGCCAATTCCCGGAAATGACCTTCGATATGATGTAGAAATTACCTTCATGGAAGCGGTGCACGGTGTTTCCAAAGAAGTACAATTGACCCGAAAGGACACCTGCTGGACCTGCGAAGGTACCGGAAGTAGGCCTGGGCATAAAAAACAAACTTGCCCAACCTGTAATGGACAGGGGCAGGTTATTCGTTCTCAAGGTTTTTTTCAGATGAGTTCGACCTGCCCGCAGTGCCACGGGGAGGGTGCAATCGTCACCAATCCCTGTAATGATTGCCATGGAACCGGACTTGTTGAGAAAACCAAAAAAGTGGCTTTGAAAATTCCAGCCGGCGTTGACACGGGTGCCCGTATGCGTCTTCGCGGTGAAGGTGAGGGGGGCCGTCGTGGCGGCGCTGCCGGTGATCTTTATGTGGTTGTTCATGTGCATGAACATGAATTTTTTAAGCGTGAAGGCGATACCATCTACTGCCGTTTCCCGATATCAATGGCTAAAGCAGCCCTTGGCGCTACTGTGGAGGTTCCAACAGTACACGGCAAGAAAACGCTGGATGTTTCCGCCGGAAGCCAGTCCGGGGAGCTTTTTACTCTACGCAAAGAAGGTGTGCCAAGTCTGCGTGGCCATGGGAGGGGAGACATGGTTGTGGAATTGCAGGTTTTGACGCCGACAAACCTGTGTGAAGAACAGAAAAAAGTTATGCGGGAGTTTGACACTCTTTGTCAGCAGCATGGTCAACACCAGGAAGAAGAAGGTTTTTTTAAAAAGTTGTTTAATGAGGTTTTAGGCAAAAACTGAGACGCGGGTATTAAAATAATGGCAACAGAAGACAAGACTGCTTTCACCCATTTTGATGAGCAAGGTAATGCCAGAATGGTGGATGTCAGTGAAAAACTGGAAACCGTCCGTGTCGCAGATGCAGCCGGAAATATAAAGATGTCGTCCAAGGCCTACGAGCTTGTGAAAAGTGGTACGATGGCCAAAGGGGATGTCCTGGGAATTGCTCGGGTTGCAGGTGTCATGGCCGCGAAAAAAGTTGATGACCTCATTCCTCTTGCCCATCCGCTGATGATAACTAAAGTTACCATCGATTTTGCATATAGGGACGAGGATACCTCTGTTGAAATATTTGCAACAGTAGGGATATGCGGAAAAACTGGTGTGGAGATGGAAGCGTTGACTGCAGTTTCTGTTGCAGCATTAACCATATATGACATGTGTAAAGCTGTCGATAAATCGATGGTTATCGGTGATGTACGTCTATTGAAGAAAACTGGTGGAAAAAGTGGAACCTATATCCGGAAGCAGTGATGACATCCGGAGACTTTTAGTGCCTTACTCTAGATCTTCTGTGACTCTTTTTAGTACCCCCTTGAGGGGTATAAAAAACAAGAAATCTGGAGAGTGTATTGAAATTGGTAACTTAAAGTGACCACCAGATAGCGAACGTAGAGAGACCTTCGAGGCACTTACACCCCTCAAGGGGGTGCTGAAAAAAGTAAAAAAGAATTTCGTGAAGGAACTTTCACCCCTCAAGGGGGTACTGAAAAGAGTCCCGCGCTTTTCAACGGGGTTTATTTGATTTTCAAGTGTATTGAGGAGAGAGTGAATGGACAAGGAGAGACTCGAACAGTTTCGCATACAGCTTCTGGCTAAAAAAGAAGAAATAGCTGAGGAAACTGGCAAAACACTGTCTGAAATGACAGATCAGACATCGAATGTGCCTGATCCCAATGACAGAGCTACCATAGAATCTGGGAGAAGTTTCGAGCTGAGAATTCGTGATCGTGAACGAAAACTTCTATCGAAAATCGAAGAGGCAATTGCGAGAATAGATGATGGGAGTTACGGTGAATGTGAGGATTGTGGTGAGGAGATCGGATTGAAACGGTTAGAGGCACGTCCGGTTACCATGCTCTGTATCGATTGCAAAACTGCCCAGGAAACTAAAGAAAAGTCAAAAGGACAATAAAGGCGCATGCCGGAGCTTCGAAAAGATCCCGTTCTTGGCAGATGGATAATCATTTCCCAGGAGAGGCGTAAACGACCGACTGATTTTCTGGTTGAGCACGTTCAGGGGGGAGGTGGTTTTTGTCCACTTTGTCCCGGTAATGAGTCTTCTACCCCTCCCGAGGTTTACGCGTTCAGGTACAAAGGGTTGGCGAGTAATGGACCGGAATGGCAGGTCAGGGTGGTGCCAAATAAATACCCAGCCCTGGTCATTGAAGGTGATCTTGCCAAAGAAGGCGTCGGACTGTATGACCGTATGAATGGAATTGGGGCTCACGAAGTTATAATCGAAAGCCCCAATCATGATGAAAATTTCGCTGATTTTGCGCCCGAGAAAATGGCTCTCGTTTTCAAGGCATATCAGGAAAGAATCTCTGATCTCGCAAAAGATAAGAGGTTCAAGTATGTTATGGTTTTTAAAAATCATGGCCGTGCAGCAGGTGCCTCCCTTGAACACTCTCATTCTCAGTTGATAGCTTTGCCTATTTTACCGAGAATGATTGTTTCCGAGCTGGCAGGCGCTAAATCTCACTATCAATATAAAGAGCGTTGTATCTTTTGCGATATTATTCGGCAGGAAATACAACAAAAAGAACGTGTTGTCTGTCAGAACGAAAGATTTATTACTATAACTCCATTCGCACCACGAACTCCGTTTGAGATGTGGATCTTACCGAAGCGTCACTCATCCGCTTATTTTTCACAGAGTGAGGCTGATATTTTGTCGCTGGCCGAATTATTTTCTGAGTCATTACAAAGATTGTCCCGTTGTATTGCCAATGTTCCATATAATTTTGTCCTGCACACCGAGCCTTTGCGTTCAGGAGGGCTTAAATATTACCACTGGCATTTTGAAATCGTTCCCAAGTTGACCTCCATTGCAGGTTTTGAGTGGGGCTCCGGATTTTATATAAACCCTCTGCCTCCTGAAGAAGCAGCCGGATATCTTCGAGAATCGATGGAAAACACATCAGAAGGT
Source organism: Desulforhopalus sp. (assembly GCA_013139415.1). GTDB lineage: Bacteria > Desulfobacterota > Desulfobulbia > Desulfobulbales > Desulfocapsaceae > Desulforhopalus_A. The sequence goes on along the minus strand of WTAT01000223.1, from coordinate 2,283 downwards.
GTAAACGATGAAAAAAATATTGCTGGTAGATGATGAGGAATCGATTCAGATTGTCTATCGGGAAGAATTTGAAGATGAGGGCTATCAGGTTATTTCTGCCCTGGATGGAATAACAGGTCTGGAAAAATTTAAGGAAGAAGAACCTGATCTGGTTATTCTTGATATTCAGATGCCGGGTATGAATGGTGTCGAGGTCTTACGTCAAATGAAGATGCTGAAACCCTCGGTTCCTGTCATACTGAGTAGTGCGTATCAGGAGTTCAAACGTGATTTGGGAACGTGGGCATCTGACGAATATGTTGTGAAATCCGGAAACCTGGACGAGCTTAAAAAAACAGTTCGAACACTGTTGGGGGAAGAGTAGAACACCAGGAGCAGAACACGTAGAGTAAACCGGTGTTTCTATCGTCGCCTGTGGTAGGTCAGCAGGGTCACGCAGTATCTTATATTTTTATCTTATGAAAGATATCCAAAGTCAACTCGACAGCCGAAGAATAAATATTAAAAAAGTTGGTGTTAAAACAGTCTCCTATCCTATCACCGTACGTGATAAGGCCCAGAAACAACAGCAGACTGTGGCTACTGCAAATATGTATGTTAATCTGCCCCATAAGTTCAAAGGCACACATATGAGCAGGTTCGTTGAAATTCTCAATGAATTCCACGGTGAGATTGATATCAAGAGTTTTTATATTATTCTTGAAAAAATGAAGGCCAGACTGGAAGCGGAAGCATCCCATCTTGAGATTGAGTTTCCCTACTTTCTCAAAAAGGTCAGAAACGGGAACTCGAGAAACCTCGGACATTATAAATGTTCCATGCACGGTTCACTGGAAGAGGAAGGTGAACTCACTCTCAGTGTAGAGGTACCTATAAGTCTGCCGATTGCTGAAAAAAAACCTCACCGTTTGCCCGGCTCTATGGGGAGATGGGGAAAAGCCGACGTGAAGGTTCGATTCCGTCAGTTTTTTTGGATTGAAGACATAATTCTCCTCATCGAGGAAACGGTGGAGGAGGAGTTGAATGATCTGTCGGTAAAGGAACGGAAAATTCTTTCCGTTGAATCGCTTTCCCGGCGTGTCGGGGCAAGCCTCGAACGGATTGAGGCGATCAAATGGTATTCAGTGACCGTTCATAACTTTGGTGATGAATGTTCCACTTTTGCGACCTTGGAGTCCGGTTAGTATTTAAGGAATTTTGTTCTTGTTTGTTAGTGCCTTACTCCAGATTTCCTGTCATAAAAAACAAGAAATCTGGAGAGTGCTTTGAAATTAGGAACTTAAAGTAACCTCCAGATAGCGAACGTAGAGAGACCTTCGAGGCACTTATACCCCCTTGTGGGGTGTTAGTAAAAATTTAGTGAAGGTATTTATCTCCATCAAGGGGCATTGCTAAGAATCCCGCTTGTTAGGGGCAATTGAAACGTCATATATACTTCTTATTAACTCATTATTTACATTCTATCCTCATGCGTGATCTACTATTTGAAATCGGCACAGAAGAGATTCCGGCGGGTTTTCTTGAACCGGCGCTTACACAACTTGAGACGCGGTTCGCCCGAAAGGCGACGGAGCTGAAAATTGGCTATGGTACCATAAGTGTGATGGGTACACCGAGAAGGCTTGCACTGATAGTGCGTGATGTAGTCGAAAAGCAGGAGGATATTAGGGAAGAGTTACTTGGTCCTTCGAAAAAGGCTGCTTTTGACGCTGAAGGGCAGATGACCAAGGCTGCTGTTGGTTTTGCCAAATCAAAAGGAGCCGATGTCAGTGAATTAAAGGTAGTGGAGACACCAAAGGGTGACTATCTGATGCTGGTACGTGAAGTGAAGGGCGATGATACCGTGCATCTGCTTCCCAAGCTCCTGCAATCACTCATTTTTGACCTCTCTTTTCCTAAGTCGATGAGATGGGGGAGTAACCAGCATGCTTTTGCCAGGCCTATTCAGTGGCTTGTCGCACTTTTTGGTGAGGAGGTACTGCCCATCAGTTATGAAGGTATTGAGTCAGCAAACCTGACCATGGGGCACAGGTTCCTTGCTAATCAGCAATTTTCGGTAGAAAACGCCGCTGGCTACGAGGAGCTGCTTGCAGAGAACTCTGTGCTGGTCGACCCTGCGAAAAGAAGAACAGAGGTCGTTGCTGAAATTAAGCAGGCTGTCGCCGATTCGACTGATCTGCCAGGTGGCAGTGTGGCAATTGATGAAAATCTTGTCGATACTGTTACCAATCTCGTCGAGATACCTTTTGGTGTTTGCGGGGTGTTTAATGAAAAATTTTTACA
>WTAT01000156.1 GCA_013139415.1 Desulforhopalus sp. | reverse complement strand
CAACAATGCGCTACATTCATTTCATAGCAGCGTACACCTTGACTTCAGCTGTACTGATAAGGCTCTTTCTTTTCTTTTTCGGTAACGCCCAGGAGAGAATCTGGGATCTCTTACCAATCACTAAACGCAATCTCAACAACCTGAAATCCACACTGCTGCGGTACAGCTATATCATCGACGAGGACCAAAAGAGACTCGGCCACAATATGGTGGCCGGATTCACCTACCTGATTGTCTTTGCTGCTGCTGTCTTCATGATTTTCAGTGGCTTTTATATGCTTTACCCGGAAACTCCTTTCTGGGCAAAATGGGGAGTGGCACTCCTGGGCAGCCAGCAGTCCGCTCGTTTTCTCCACCATCTCGTAATGTGGTGGTTTTTGATCTTTGCCTTCATCCATATTTATTTTTGTGTATGGAACGACTGTAAAAACCCGGAGGGGTTAATTTCCTCTATTTTTAGCGGTGCAAAATTCAAACACAAAGCATAAACAGAAGAGGGTCGAAATACTCGTTCGGGGCACTGTCCAGGGCGTAGGGTTTCGACCCTTTATCTATAACCTAGCCTCTCGTTTTGAGATAGCCGGAACGGTGACTAACACCAGCGATGGTGTAATCATCACGGCTGCCGCCGAACACGACAGGTTACATTTATTTATACTGGCAGTACAGGAACAGGCTCCGCCACTGGCGAGGATTACCTCCATAGAAACACGGGATCTCCCCATTTGCAGCCAGGAAACCGAAGGGGCCTTCTCAATTCTGCCAAGCGTAGCCGGTATCTCGGCCAACACGGCGATTCCACCGGACATAGCCCTTTGTGACGATTGCCTGGGCGAACTGCTCGACCCCGGCGACAGACGGTTCCACTACCCCTTCATCAACTGCACCAACTGCGGCCCCCGCTTTACCATCGTTGAGACAATTCCCTACGACAGGCCAAAAACTTCCATGAAAGTTTTTCCGATGTGTGAAACATGCGCAGCGGAGTACTACGACCCAGGCAACAGAAGGTTCCACGCCCAACCAAACGCCTGTCCTGACTGTGGTCCAAATATATCATTACACAATAAAGAAGGAATCCAACTACAAACGGACTTCCCTGTATCAGAAACAGCATCCTCCTTGAAGAAAGGTCTGGTGCTGGCAATTCGGGGAATGGGTGGTTTTCATCTCTCGGTAGACGGATGTAACACGCACGCAGTGGCTTTACTCCGCGAGAGAAAAGGACGGCCGGATAAACCCCTGGCCATTATGGTGGCGAGCGTTGAAGTTGCGAAAAGACTCTGCTCTCTTGATCCCGCAGCAGAAGAGCTGCTGACGTCCCCGGAGCACCCAATTGTTCTCCTGAAAAAACGGCATCACCCTACTCTTGCCAAAAATCTCGCACCAGGAATTGATGAAATCGGGGTAATGCTCCCCTACACGCCGCTCCATCACCTCCTCTTCCAGCAAGCCGATTGCCCCGAAGCGCTGGTCATGACCTCCGGCAATATCAGCGGCACACCTATCTGTACTGCAAACGACGATGCCCTTGCCAAACTCGGGCCCATTGCCGATCTGTTTTTGCTCCATAACCGTGAGATCGTCACTCGGGTTGACGACTCGGTGGTCAAGATTATGGCAGATCAACCGTTTATTCTACGACGCGCCCGTGGTTTTGCCCCCGCCCCCATCCAGGTTTCCTGGAACCTACCGAATATTTTAGCCTGCGGCCCAGGCCTTAAAAACACCTTCAGCCTTGGCCGCAACCAGAGTGTCTTTCCCAGCCAGCACATAGGTGACCTCGACAACCTTGAATCCTATGAATTCTATCAGGAATCGATAGAACATTTGAAACAAGTCCTTCAACTCGAACCGGCAGCGGTCGCCTGTGACTTACACCCCGACTATATGAGCAGCAGGTATGCTGCCCGGCACAAGCTGCCACTCTACAAGGTCCAGCATCATCATGCCCATGCCGTTGCCGTCATGGCGGAACATGGCATTGAAGATCCGGTTCTGGCCATTATTCTCGACGGAACTGGTCTTGGCGACGATGGCACCATCTGGGGCGGGGAGATTCTCAGGGCTGAACTAACCTCCTATAAACGCTTGGGTCACCTTAGCCAACTTCGTCTTCCCGGTGGCGACGTTGCTGCCACTGAGCCCTGGCGCATGGGGGTATCAGCTCTATTCCATACCTTCGGCACCGACGGCATCACCCCGGAACGCCTCCCTGAAACTCTCCGGCAACTAGACGGTGGCAACCTGGCTGTTATCTCTTCCATGCTGACAGGTGGCTTCAATTCGCCTCTCACCTCCAGTTGCGGTCGACTCTTTGATGCAATAGCTTCACTCCTTGGTCTACGCCAGCATATAAGCTATGAAGGGCAGGCGGCCATGGAACTGGAAACACTGGCTAAAAAGGCCCGGAGTCGTTCTTGGCCTAACGACATTTTGCCCAATTCGCACACAGTTGCCTCGCATTCATTGATGGAAAATAACGGAAAATTGGAGATATGTTCGGCAGAATTTGTTAAAAGGGTAATGGATGGAATCAACAGAGGTGAGGCTAAACCCGTTATTGCCCTGCAATTCCATGCGATGCTTATTAGTAGCACCACCAGACTCATAGAAAATCTTTCTCTCCAGACCGGCATTCGAAAGGTTGTGCTTTCTGGGGGATGTATGCAAAACAGCCTGTTACTTGAGGGCTTATTACATACATTGAAGAGTATACATTTAAAAGTTTTCACTGGAAATTCACTCCCACTCAATGACGGAGCGATTTCTTTCGGTCAGACAATTATAGGAGGTCTGCGCCATGTGTCTCGCAATTCCAATGCGGGTGACCAGCGTTCAGGGTGACCCGGATGATTTCACTACAAACCAGATAGCCACAGTTGATACCGATGGCATAAGTAAAGAGGTTCGGCTGGACATAGTCGACCACTGGCCATCGATTGGTGACTATGTCATTATCCATGCAGGGTTTGCCATCCATTCTCTTGTTGAGGAGGAGGCACTAAAGAATATCGCCCTTTTGCGCGAACTCGCCGAGAACACTCCTGAAGAGTTACTCTCCTGAGCCAGGTTTACCAGCATGAAACATTTTGATGAATACCGTGACAGCAGTTTAGTAAAACCGCTGGTCGAAGAGCTGAAAAGCGCCGTCACCAAGCCCTTGAGGGTGATGGAAGTCTGTGGTTCCCACACCATGGCAATCTTTCGCAACGGGCTAAGGAGCATTCTCCCGGATGGGATGGAACTGGTTTCCGGCCCGGGTTGCCCGGTCTGTGTTACTTCCGCCTCCCATATGGATGCGTTTATTGCCATGGCTGACCTCCCCGGAGTACGGGTAACTATTTTCGGCGACCTGTTCCGGGTACCGGGCACTCATACTTCCCTTGCCAGAGCAAGCTCCCTTGGAGCCAAGGTTGATATTGTCTATTCGCCGATGGACGCGCTGGAGCTGGCAATCCAAAACCCCGATGAGCTTGTGGTCTTTCTTGGTGTTGGTTTTGAAACAACCACCCCGGGAATTGCTGCAACAATTCTTGCGGCATATACGAGAAATATTAAAAACTTCCTGGTGTTTTCCACCCAGAAAACCATGCCGGCTCCTATGGAAGCCCTGTTGAGTGATCCAAACCTGAAGATTGACGGATTGCTCTGTCCCGGGCATGTCTCCTCGATAATTGGGGCCGGGGCCTGGGAACCGATGGCCCAAAAATACCATCTCGCCTGTGTGGTCGGGGGCTTTGAAACCGCCGATCTGCTCAAAAGTCTCATCCTCCTTGCCCGCCAGGTCGGCAACGATAATATCAAAGTTGAAAACGTCTACTCCCGAGCCGTCGCCTGGGAAGGCAACAGACGAGCCCAGAAGATGGTGGAGGAAATTTTCGAACCAGTCGATATGGATTGGCGCGGCCTTGGCAGAATTCCCTTAAGCGGCTTGAAGATTCGCGAGAAATATGCAGATTTTGACGCCGAAGTACGGCTAAACATCACCCTGCCAAAAGCAGAGGAACCCAAGGGCTGTATGTGTGGCAACATCCTCAAAGGAATGAACACCCCCAGGGAATGCCCCCTTTTCGACACCAGGTGCAATCCCGCCAACCCGATTGGTCCCTGCATGGTGTCCAGTGAAGGTACCTGTGCCGCCTACCATAAATACGGACGGGATCTTTAGTGACTTAGAAAAAATAGTCTTGTTCTTTTAACAAGAATATTTTTTCGTGAAGGAACTTATCCCCGTGCTTTGCGGGGATAGCTCCGACAAATTATAGCTAAGATTAATCGCAATAATCATGCCCTGCAACTCTTGCCAATATTTTGCTCTTACAGAGAGGATAGAACAGCTCCATGTCAGAAAAAACCATCTTACTCGACCACGGCAGCGGTGGTCTCGCCAGCCAGCAGCTGATCAGCGAACTCTTTCTCAAACATCTCGACAACCCCATTCTACGTGATCTGGAAGACAGCGCTATCCTTGAAAACAAACCAGGAAAACTGGCCTTCACAACAGATAGCTATGTTGTCGATCCTCTATTTTTCCCAGGCGGGGATATCGGCAAACTTGCCGTTCATGGCACCATCAACGACCTGGCTATGCGGGGCGCAACCCCGTATTGTCTAAGCCTGGGACTGATCCTTGAAGAAGGACTCAGCCTTGAGGAACTTGAACGAGTTATTGTCTCTATTAGTGAGGCGAGCAAAGAAGCCGGAGTCCCGGTGGTTACCGGCGATACCAAAGTGGTGCCTAAGGGCAAAGGCGATAAGATTTTCATCAACACCTCAGGCATCGGTTTTGTCGGCGACAATGTCGATATCTCTTCAAAACATGCCAAAGTTGGCGATGTCGTTATTCTATCAGGAACCATGGGCGACCATGGCATCACCATCATGACCCGTCGGGCTGGAATCTCTGTACAGGGTGACCTGCGCAGTGACACCATGCCGCTGCACAATCTTGTTGCCGCCCTGTTAAAAGAATTACCGGATGATGTGCATACCCTGCGCGATCCTACCAGGGGCGGGGTCGCCTCCACCCTCAATGAGATTGCCGAAAACAGCGGCCTTGGCATTGAATTAAGCGACGAGGCCCTGCCTGTGCGCCCGGAGGTTCGAGCCGCCTGTGAACTCCTTGGCCTGGAGCCTCTCTATCTGGCTAATGAGGGTAAATGCCTGGCCATAGTCAGCGGGGAGCAGGCCGAGCAGGCCCTTGCCGTCATGCGGGCAACTCCCGAGGGAAAAGAGGCGACGATCATCGGCAAACTTGTTGCTGAAAAGGCAGGAAGAGTCATCATCAATACCCCGGTCGGGGGAGCAAGGGTTGTCGCCCCGCTCCATGGTGTGCCCCTTCCTCGTATCTGCTGAGGATATTTGATATATTATGAAAGTGGAAAAAAAAATTGGCATTGCCGGTATCGGCAACTTTATTTTAAGAGATGAGGGTTTCGGAGTCCATGTGATCCACTATCTTCAGGAAAATTATATTTTTCCAGATAATGTGGAGATTCAGGATGTAGGTACGGCTGGGATTTACATGGCCCCGTTTCTTGAGGAATGCGACCCGATCTTCGTCATCGATGTTGTAGATATTGAAGGAGAACCTGGGTCTTTCCATTTTTTCACTCTAGATGATGTAAAGGCCGGGAATTTTCAAACCCGGATGTCCCCCCATCAGCTCGGCCTGCTTGAGATTCTCGAGGTATCGAAACTGCGAGAGGCGGCCCCCGAACATGTAGAATTCTATACGGTAATTCCCAAGGAGCTGGAGGAATCCATCGAACTCTCCGATGTGGTGGCCGAGCGCAAGGTTGAAGTCGCCGAAATGATCCTTACCCGCCTGGCCGACCTGGGCGTGGAAGTCACCAGGAAATAGCATTATGCATGAAATTTCTTTAGTTGAGGGACTCTTCAAACAATTAAATGAGCTGGCCGCTGAAAATAAAGCGACAAAAATCATCAGCGTTACCATGGAAATCGGACCTCATTGCGGAGTGGTAGTAGATTCTTTCCAGTTCGGCTTTGATATTCTTTCCGCAGATGAAGAGCTGTTGCGCGGCGCAAAACTGATTGTTCAGATACCACCTGTCAGCTATAGCTGTACGAATTGCAAGCACGTGGAGGTCACAGTCGGCAGAAAACCGGATGAGTGCCCTAACTGCGGCGAGTTACTGCTTATCCCCGATGGGGGAAATGATCTTATGCTTCGTCAGGTAGAGATGGAGTGAGAGAGACAAAAATTGACGAACTACTAAAAACATAACAACTTGGATGGCTAAGTAGATAAGCGCAGACTTCGGATGAAGAGTTTTTACGACGCCATACGCCATCATAATTGAATGAGGTACGAAAATGTGTGATACCTGCGGCTGTCCCAGCCCTTCAGACCATAGTCATGACCATTCCCAGGCCCAGAGCCATAGCAAAACAGTGGACGTCCATGCCAGCCTGTTTGCCGCAAACGACGCCCTGGCTCAAGCCAACCGTGAACATTTTAATGAAACAGGAGCGGTGGCCCTCAACTTGATCAGCAGCCCCGGTTCCGGAAAAACAACCCTGCTGGAACATACTATCGATGCACTGAAGGGGGAAATAAATATTGGGGTTATCGAAGGTGATATTGAAACGGAACGCGACGCCGAACGGATCAGGGCAAAAGGTGTTCCGGTGATTCAACTGACGACCGGCGGTGCCTGCCACCTTGACGCGGCTATGACCCACAAGGGCTTTCATCGGCTTCAGCAAGAACCTGGTGGTCAGGCAATCGACCTGCTCTTTATAGAAAATGTCGGCAACCTGGTCTGCCCGGCCACCTTTGACCTCGGAGAGCATGAGCGTGTCGTCCTGGTTTCCGTCCCCGAAGGCCCTGATAAACCGGCAAAATACCCCAAGGCCTTTACCAGCTCACAGACCTTTGTGATCACTAAAACGGACCTCCTCCCCTATTTTGACTTCCCCGTCCCGGATGCTATGGGTGATGCCCTTCAGCTCAATCCACATCTGCGCACCATGGATCTCTCGTCAACCACCGGAGCAGGAATGGACAACTGGCTCAATTATCTGCGCGAATTAGTCAAAAGAATGAAGGATAGTAAGAAGGCATGATCTGCTTATAGAACACTAACCCCGGTAAACGGGAAGAAAGCCGGGACTCAGTTCAGTACCCCCTTGAGGGGTGTAAGTGCCTTTGGTGGTATGTTCAAGGTATTAGCTTTAAAAGTACCTATCGTTTTCTTGTTTTTTACACCCCTCAAGGGGGTATTGAACTGAATGACAGTATTTCAGGAGTAAGGCACTAATCGCGGTGTTGACCGGCGCCTAAGCTACGAAACAAAGGATCCGACGAAGTCAGCATCGCGATTGCTGGTGGCGCAGCCACCTGGAACGTCGCAAATCAGCTGCGGAGCTTTTTGGCGTCGGCTGAATTTTCCTTGTTATGCGTTTTGTCATGTGGCCCGACCCAAAAATGTGGATTGTGTGCTACTTCCCATAAATGGCCATCGGGGTCTTTGAAATAGCCGCTGTACCCTCCCCAAAATACCTTTTGTGGTTTTTTTACCAAGGTAGCCCCGGCTTCAACTGCTAGCGATAAAACTTCATCCACCTCTGCTTCTGACTGGACGTTATGGGCAAGCGTAAAAGACTCAAAACCACTGCCTTCTGGCGACACTGCAGCGTCTGCAGCCAAAGCATCTCGGCCATATAACCCTAACCACGTTCCATTGAGTGTGAAAAATGCCACTTCTGGAGGAGATTCCATTCGAGGAAAGCCAAGCCCTTCTTCATAGAATTTCACAGATGCTGCAAGGTCTCGAACACCCAAAGTAATCATACTGATGTGTGGATTCATCCCTTGTCGCTCCCTTTTTAGTACATAATCGCGGTGCTGACCAGCAGCGGGGACCGTGCAGGCAAGCGTAGCTTGTTTGTGTGGTTCTCGCCGTCCGGTCGAGCACCTTGTTCCGGTGCCTAAGTGACGGTGCAAGGGGTTCGCTGTACCTCCTTGAGCAAGTTGACAAGTTGCGAAGGACTTTTCTTCGATCCTGCAATCGTTGCAGTCAGGCAGGGCCTCTCAGATAACTATTGACTCGCCTTTTCAGCATATGCCTGTACTGCCGTCATCGCAACTGTATTAACAATATCAGTTACCAGGCAGCCACGGCTTAAATCGTTTACCGGTTTACGCAATCCCTGTAAAATAGGGCCTACGGCAATAGCACCTGCCGATCTTTGCACTGCTTTATAGGTGTTGTTGCCGGTATTGAGGTCAGGAAAAACAAACACTGTGGCTCTGCCGGCAACCTTGCTATCGGGCATCTTGGTCCTGCCAACCTCCATATCAACCGCCGCATCGTACTGAATCGGCCCCTCAATTTCCAGACCAGGGTATAAGGTTTCTGACATTTTCTGGGCAATTTCTGTGGCCTTCCTTACCTTTTCCACCTGCTGCCCCTTCCCTGATCGCCCAGATGAATAGGAGAGCATCGCAACCCGGGGATGAATACCAAAAAGGGCAGCCGTCTGGGCTGAACTTATGGCGATCTCCGCCAGTTGTTCAGCAGTGGGGTCCGGATTAACAGCACAGTCCCCGTAGGCAAGCACCCGGTCGTTCAGGCACATCAGAAAGACGCTGGAAACAACCGAACAACCAGGTTTTGTCTTAATAAACTGAAAAGCCGGACGTATGGTATCAGCGGTGGTATGAACCGCCCCGGAAACCATGCCGTCGGCATGGCCTTTATAAATCATCATGGTACCGTAAAAATTCAGATCTATCATGATATCCCGGGAATTGTCGCGGGTTATCCCCTTGTCTTTTCTCAGCTGGTAGAAGGTTTCCACATATTCATCTCGAACAGGTGAAGTCCTCGGATCAATGATTGTTGCTTTTTCCAGATGCAAACCCAGACTTCTGACACGCTCGTTTATTTTATCTTCCCGGCCAAGAAGGGTTATATCAACAACTTCGCGACGCAACAGGATCTCTGCGGCCTGAAGAATTCGTTCGTTTTCGCCTTCCGGCAGTACGATATGCTGTTTATTCGCCTTGGCACGCTGAAGAACCTGGGATTCAAACATCTTCGGCGTGACAATGGTGGTTTTGGTTTTAATAATCCTGTCACTCAGTTCATCCATATTGATGTTTTTTTCAAAAACAGCCAGGGCCTGAGTGATCTTTCTGCTATTATCTGGTGTAATTGCAGCATGAATGTTCTCAATGCGAATTGCCGCCTGGAAGGTATTCTCATTCACCGAAATTATCGGAACCGTATTCTTAAATCCTTCAATAACCCTCTGCACTGGTTCTTCCGGAACAAGCCCCCCGGTCAACATAATCCCGGAAATAATCGGCATGGTCATCGACTCCCCTGCAGCCAGGCAGGCAAGAATGACATCCGAGCGATCACCGGGAGTGATAATCAGCGTGCCATATTCGATCCTGCCAAGCAAATTTCTCAGTTGCATGGCGGCAATGGTAAAACTGCGAACATGGCGGGTGAGGTTCTCCTCTCCGTAAAGGATTTCGGCATTTAAAAGCCGAACAACCTCACCAACAGAAGGATTGCCAAGATTTTCATCATTTGGAATGACGTAAACAAGCTGCTTTCCACCAACATTTTCCGCAGCAAGTCTCTGCTCCATTTGCTCAACGAATGAAGGATCAACCCTGTTGACAATGGTTGCCACAAGATCACAACTCCTTTCAGCCAGGGACTCAGAGTATACCTTGATAGAGCGAACCAGTTCACCTACTGTCTTGTCTCTAGCCCCGGCAACGAGCATCATTGGACAGCCCAGGTTATTGCTTATATCGACGTTAAGGTCAAAATCAAAAGAAGCGGTCGCTCCTTCCAACTCAATACCTTCGCACAGCACAAAATCAGATTTTGCAGCGAGGTTATTGTACTTGGCCATTATGCCATCATGCAGCTCGGCATTTTTTCCCAGGGCAATGAGCTGACTGGCCTCGGTAACTGTGTACGCATACATCTCATGGTAATCCGCACACAGATGGTAATGATGCTTGATGAGCTTGATGGTATTATCCCGCCTGAGCTTGCCGACCCTGGAATAGTCCGCCTCTATAAGCGGCTTAAAAAAGGCCACCTTCTTAATGTTTCTCGTCAGGAGCTCCATCAAACCAAGGATGATAGCCGATTTACCACTACGGGGTTCCGTTCCCCCTACATACAATTTATTTGCCATGACCTTCTCTTAAACAAAACTCAAAAAGACAAAAAGAGGTGTTCAGCCTTCTGTCGGTACATTTAACTCAGGTACACCATAAGATGTCTTTCTATTGCGGGCAAGACTTCGAAAAAAGCGCCGAGTATACCCAACTCTTGACGATTTTTCCATCTTTTAACAAATAAAAGACTTACTTTTGCTCCCGTGAAAATGGTCTACCTGTAAGCCTAACCCCGGTAAACGGGAAAATAAGCCGGGACTCTTTTCAGTGCCCCCTTGAGGGGTATAAGTGCCTTGGTGGTAACTTTAAGTTTACAATTACAATACACTTTTTAGATTTCTTGTTTTTTGCACCCCTCAAGGGGGTATTGAACTGAATGACAGAAAATCTGGAGTAAGGCACTAATTATAGTAATGAGTTATGGCTGCGAACCAGGAAGATCTTGGTTATTGAATTAACTGTTACAGCTATAATTATTCCAGTATCCGCAACACTTCCTTACATTTTTGCACGGCCCGGGCAGCTATTGCTGCCGCTTCGCCAAGAATTTCCTTTTTGTATGCAGCGTCCTGGATATCAGCCATGTTGATCAGGACATTCTGATAGGCGCCCCAGATTCCTGTTTCCAGCGCTCTCGCCCCAACCAGGGTATCTGAACTGGAAGCCGGATTACCATACCGGGCCACCTCGCAGAGACTGTCCCAGGCCTTATCTCCCAGGCGCATGGTGGTAAGCGGCACATTAATGGCCGTCTTCAACCCTGCCTGCATACTGTTATTACGCACTTCTTTTTCCTGCTCTGTGGCCTGTGGCATCCGCACACCCTCCATATATTCATTGAAGGCTGAGGTATCTGCGTCAATCATGGGAATGAGCTGTCTGGTCAGTTCGTGCAGAACCGGAATTGCTTTTTGCATATGGGGCTGGACCGCCTCGAATTTTCGCACCCCATGGGTAAGTTTTGCGACCATCGAGCCAAGCGCAGTCCCGACAGCAGCAATTGCCGCCGATGAGGAACCACCACCCGGTGCGGAAGAGCGGGCAGAGATTTCTTCGATAAATCCCCGAACAGTCGACCCGGCCAGGGGCTCGACCGGTTTTTCTGCCACCCGGTATTCGATAATTTTTTCCTCGGCGATGAATTGTGCCACCGAATTGAGGCCCAGCCGTTCAACTGCCAGTCGTATCTTCTGATCCTCTTGGTAGATGAAGAGATTTTCCTGCTCGATATAGTAATCAGCTGCCATAAGGAGCGATTCCAGAGGCACCAGTCCAACAATTTCTGAACCGGCAACCGCCAGGTTCAGAGCTGTTGCGTCTTTTTTCACTTCCTCAAAAAGGACATGAATGGGGGTTACTTGGTAATCAAGGAGATTTACCGTCACCTGGGCCATATTATACTCCCCCACAAACCAGCCCATTCCCTTCACCTCTCCCAGTCGACCGGGCTCCTCTTCTCCCCTGCCAGCCTCCCGCAGGTTAAGAGCTATGCGATGGGCCTGATTGGGCGTTCCCAGAATATTGACATTATAGGCGACAAGAAAATTACGGGCTCCGGTGGCCGTAATCCCCCAGGTCGGCACAAACTCTGAAGGACCAAAATCGGGCTGCCATTTTGGGTCTTTCAGCCGCTCCGCCAGTCCCTCATACTCCCCCTGCCGCAAATCCGGAAGTTTCCTCCGATAATCATGGTCTGCTGCAGCTTCATACAGATAAAACGGCAATTTTAGTTCGTCCGCCGCTCTTTTGGCAAATCGCTTCGAGACCTCGACACACTCCTCCATCGTCACTCCGGCAACGGGTATAAACGGGCAGACATCCATGGCACCAAAACGGGGATGTTCACCGGTTTGGTGCCGCATATCTATCAGTTCCGCGCCCACCCGGGCAGCAGCGAGTGCTCCATCCACCACACTGTCCGGATTGCCGACAAAAGTAAAGACCGTTCGATTGGTCGAACTCCCGGCATCGACATCAAGAAGGGTACACCCGTCGGTCATTTCGATGGCCCGGCTTATTGCCGCTATAGTTTCCTTGTTTCTTCCTTCAGAAAAATTCGGTACACACTCTACTATCTTTTTCATTGCACTCTCCACAAATACCAAGGCCTTTTCACCAACAAAAAACGGGTTAATTTACTTTCTGTCCTTTTTTATAAACGCCGGCAACGGAAGATACCCCGGCATGGTAGGCAAGAATTACCGGCGAATCGCCCTCCAGAAGAAGAAAATCCGCCTGTTTTCCCCTATCCAGGCTACCGACTCTGTCCGCCATATTTAAGGTATAAGCCGAATTTAAGGTTGCCCCCGTCAGCGCCTCAGCCGGAGTCATCTGCATATTGAGAACGGCAAGACCAATTACAAACTGCATCGATTCAGTAAAACTTGAGCCCGGATTACAGTCGGTGGCCAGAGCTACAGCAACATTGTTTTCGATCATCAGTCTTGCTCGTGCATACTCCTTACGCAGACTGTATGCAGTGGCTGGCAGCAGGGTGGCAATCACTCCGGCCGTAGACATAGCCTTGATATTTGTTTCACTTGCCGCCAGCAGATGATCCGCCGAACAGGCACCCAGTTCAGCGGCAAGTTCCGCACCACCGAGGTCGTTCACTTCATCGGCATGGATCTTCACCCCCAGGCCCATTGCCTGAGCAGCCTTCAGCAACCTGCGGCTCTGATCTATACTAAAGACCCCTGTCTCACAAAACACATCGCAAAACCGGGCAATCCCCTGTTTTTTGACCTGTGGGAGCATCTCTTCAATGATCAGGGTTATGAATGCATCAGGATTTTCTTTATACTGCTCGGGGATGGCATGGGCTCCAAGGAAGGTAGCCACTATATCAAGAGGGGTGTCTGCCGCTACTTTGCCGATGACTCCCAGCATCTTCAGTTCATTTTCCGTATCCAGCCCGTAGCCGCTTTTTATCTCCAGGGAGGTAGTCCCAAGGCTGAGCGCCTTTTGTACGTGACGCAGGGTATTGTCATAGAGTTCATCGTCACTGGCCGCTGCCACCGCTCTCACCGAGGAAAGAATTCCACCGCCCTGACTGAGTATTTCAAGATATGGGGTCCCATCTATGCGCAGCGCAAATTCTGATTCTCTGAGAGTCGCAAAACACATGTGGGTGTGGGGATCCACAAAACCAGGAACCATACATCTGCCCCCGCAGTCCACCTCCTGCAACTCACCTGCCCCCTTTGCTGCAACCAGCACCTCCTCCTCATCACCCATCGCCATAATCAGACCATCTTCAACAAGCAGTGCGCCTTTCTGAAACTGTGCCAGTTTTCCCTGGGCCTTGCCGACCCGTGGCTGACCATTATCTATGGGGCTGTATATCGTCGTATTGCGAAAGAGCTGTTGTGACATTTTGCGCCTCTTTATAATCATTTACCTATCTAGCTCAGAAAACAGGGCTGCTACGGCGTCAGCCACCCTATTCTCATCCGTCTGAAAAGGGATGGTGATCTGATCGCCGTTTTTATTCTCGTTATTGTAGGCCATCGCCACTTCCATGGCGTTTGGGTTTCTGGCCCAGTTGCGGCGAGCTACACCGCCCATAACATCCCAGGACATGGCACTGCGCAGGATCTCGTCCACCTGGACGCTGCCATCCAGCACCATGCCGAAACCGCCGTTAATCGCTTTTCCTATTCCGGTTCCCCCACCGTTATGGAGGGCCACCAGTGACATTCCCCGGGCGGCGTTACCGGCAAAACAATGGGTCGCCATATCGGCACAGACGTTACTGCCATCGTAGATATTGGCGGTTTCCCTGAACGGCGAGTCGGTACCACCCGGATCATGATGATCGCGACCGAGAATGATCGGCCCAACCTCACTATTACGCACCATCTCGTTAAATTTCAGGGCAATGGCCGTGCGTCCCCCGGCATCGGAGTAGAGAATACGTGCCTGGCTGCCGACCACCAGCTGGTTGACTTTGGCCTCTTTAATCCAGATATAATTGTCGCGATCCTCGGACCTTCGCGCTGGATCTATACAGGACATAGCGGCTTTATCTGTCTTATCCAGATCTTCAGCCTTTCCGCTTAGACACACCCAGCGAAAGGGCCCATAGCCGTAGTCAAAGATCGGCCCCATGATATCTTCAAAATAAGAGGGAAAAACAAAACCGTCCTTGGCATCGACACCATTTTTCACAACCTCTGTTACCCCGGCATCAAAAACCGCTTTAAGAAAGGCATTACCGTAGTCAAAAAATAGGCTCCCTGCCCTGAGAGTTTTTGTATGGCATGATAATGACGGCGCAGGCTCTTATCGACCAGCGAGCTGAATCTTGTCCTGTCGGTGGCCAGCAAACGGGTGCGCTCGGCAAAATCGATGCCCTGGGGGCAATAACCACCATCGTAAACAACATGGCAGGAGGTCTGGTCAGACAGCAGATCGACCGGGAACTCTTTTTCGGCTAAATATTCGAGCAGGTCGACAACATTACCGTGATAGGCGATTGAGGTGGTATCCTTTGCTGCCAGACTTCTTTGGGCAATTTGCAGGATTTCGGCCAAATCACTGGAAACGACATCAACCCATCCCTGGTTCTTACGGGTTTCAATCCTGGAAATATCAACTTCCGCGGTAATGGAGACACCACCTGCAATCTTTGCCGCCTTGGGCTGGGCCCCACTCATTCCACCAAGCCCGGAAGTGACAAAGAGCAGACCGGCAAGATTACCCGTTTCCGGCACCCCACACATTTTGCGGCCACCATTCAAGAGGGTGTTATATGTACCATGAACAATACCCTGGGGCCCTATATACATCCAGCCTCCGGCAGTCATCTGGCCGTATGATGAAACCCCCATCTGCGCTGCGATTTCCCAATCACCCGGGTTATCATAGAGACCGACCATCAACCCATTGGTAATGATGACCCTGGGCTGATCCGGGCTCGACTGAAACAACCCCAGGGGATGACCCGACTGCATCACCAGGGTTTGATGTTCGGTCATAACCTGCAGGTATTTTTTTATAAGCCGCAGCTGCATCCAGTTCTGGCAGACACTACCGGTCTCTCCGTAGGTCACCAGCTCATAAGGATAGAGAGCCACGTCAAAATCGAGATTATTGTCGATCATCAGCTGAAAAGCCCTACCAGCCAGGCAGTTCCCCTCATACTCATCAATTGGCCTGGCCTTTAGCGGGCCATGGGGGCGATAGCGGTAGCCGTAGATGCGACCTTTGCTCTTGAGTTCTTCTAAAAACTCCGGCACAAGGAGGTGGTGATGCTGCTCCGGAACATAGCGCAAAGCATTCTTTAAAGCGGTTTCTGTCTGGCTCCTGCTCAAACGAAAACCGCGATCCGGAGCACGCCGGATCTCTTGCTGAAACTTTTCTTGCTCCGGCAGGTCGTCATCGAGCCGAATCCTCATTACCCCGGCAATCTGCGCATTGTTAACCATATCTATCTCCCCTGGTCGCTGTTTTCAAATAGCCCTTTTATTCAGCAATAATCATTTTTCGACAATACTACCACCCCTAACTTGTATATACAAGTTGTTTCACACCTACAGTTTTAGCTTGATTTACGGGCTATTTGTATATACATTCATCTTTAATAGTCAATAAAGCATATCAGTCCTCAGCTCGCATATCTAACGGACATCTAACTGTTTTTACGGGATATTCAAAAATGACCACTACTATAGAAATCAACCCGGGCACACTCACTCTCGCAGAACTTCGCACAATAGCAAAAGCACCAGTGAGGGTGACGCTGACGAAAGGCTGCAAAATAAAAATTGATGCATCTGTCAAAACCGTAAGCGATGTAATCAGTCAGGGGCGGGTAATTTACGGCATCAATACCGGCTTTGGCCTGCTCGCCAGTACCGTTATTCCAGCCGACGAACTTGAGCATCTCCAGCGGTCCATCGTCCTCTCCCATGCTGCGGGAGTGGGAACTTTCATGGAGGAATCGACGGTCCGGCTGATGATGGTGCTGAAGATTAACAGCCTGGCACGGGGCTATTCCGGCATTCGGCTTGAGGTTATCGACGCCTTAATACAATTGGTCAACGCCGAAGTGTATCCGTGCATTCCCCAGAAAGGATCGGTGGGCGCATCCGGAGATCTCGCTCCGCTTGCCCATATGAGCACCCTGCTCCTTGGCGAAGGGGAGGCCTCCCACAAAGGGAAGAAACTATCCGGTCTGGAAGGTTTACAAATAGCTGGTTTATCCCCCATCATCCTCGGCCCCAAGGAAGGACTTGCCCTGTTAAATGGCACCCAGGCCTCCACTGCTTTTGCCCTTGAAGGACTCTTTGCGGCAGAAGAACTGTTTGCCGCCGCCATGGTTTCTGGAAGTTTAAGCGTTGAAGCTGCACTGGGGAGTCGCCGCCCCTTCGATCCGCTTGTTCATGAGGTTCGCGGCCACAGGAGCCAGATTGATGTGGCTGCCTGCTACCGGCGGCTTCTTGATCATAGCCAAATTGAAAATTCCCATAAATCCTGTGAGTCAGTCCAAGACCCTTACTCCCTGCGCTGCCAGCCCCAGGTTATGGGTGCCTGTCTCACCCAGATCCGCAACGCAGCCGAAGTAATCGCCACTGAAGCCAACGCCGTATCCGACAATCCCCTGGTTTTTTCCAAAGAAAATGACATCATTTCAGGCGGCAACTTCCACGCTGAACCCATTGCCATGGTGGCCGACAACCTTGCCCTGGCCATTGCCGAAATCGGCGCCCTTTCTGAGCGACGGATGGCCCTGCTGATCGACTCCCATATGTCCAAGCTCCCTCCATTTCTGGTTGAAAAAGGCGGGCTCAACTCCGGTTTTATGATAGCCCAGGTGACCTCGGCGGCCCTGGCCAGCGAAAACAAGTCCCTTGCCCACCCGGCATCCGTCGACAGCCTGCCGACCTCGGCCAACCAGGAAGACCATGTCTCCATGGCCACCTTTGCAGCCAGACGACTCTCGGAAATGGCCGAAAACACCGCAGGTGTTCTGGCCATCGAACTGCTTGCATCCTGCCAGGGAGTCGATTTTCGCGCACCTCTAAAAACCTCGCCTCTGTTGGAAGAAGCAAAAGCACTGGTCCGTAAGGTTGTTGCCTTTTACGATCAGGACCGGTACTTTGCCCCGGATATTAAAAAAGCACAGGATCTTGTGCAGTCGGGAGCTTTTAACCACCTGGTCAGCTCAGATCTGCTGCCAAGTTTTACAAGTTAACTGCCATGCAGAAAAATGAAATCAAGTCCGACTCCTTACCCCTCTATCAGCAGGTAAAAGAGCATATCGTCGGAAAGATCAATGGCGGGGTAATGCAGCCCGGCATGAGAATCGAATCGGAAGCCGAGTTAGTAGCTAATCTGAACGTCTCGCGAATGACCGTCAACAGGGCATTACGGGAACTCGCCGCTGAAGGGAAAATTAACCGCATCCAGGGAAAGGGTACCTTTGTGGCAGAAAAAAAGCCGCAATCAGCGCTGCTGGAGATCAAATCCATTGACAGGGAAATTCGTGAAAGAGGTGGC
>WTAT01000457.1 GCA_013139415.1 Desulforhopalus sp. | reverse complement strand
TCCACCAGAGCACGCAAAACCAGCATACCGATAGCATAGGTCTTGCCGGTGCCGGCGCTTGCCTCGACCAGGTTGACGCCTCTTTGCAATTCAAGCCGGGCAGCATCAAATATTTCGTACCTGCTATTCATCGACTGCACTCCAGAGCGGACACATTATCTCCTGACAGAGTCGCTCAAATTCCTCACCGAACTCGATCCCTTCCCCACTGCCGCTGAGCAACAGTTCCCATTCCGGTTCATAGCCGTTTTGCAGACGCATGTTAAGCGTCTGCAAGGCCTTATCTATGGGGGAGGTTCGAGATCGTTTATTTGCCAGTTGTCTGGCATAATCAAGGGCTGGTTCGATATAAAACGACGAAGGAGTTCGCACACCTTCATCAAAGAGAGAGAGTAAGGTCACAAGGTCTGGGCCATCAGCAGCATCGCTAAAGCCAATAACATTGTCCATGGCCACAATCCTGGTTTTGGAGGTCGGCACAAGACGACTCAACACCAGATGGTGTATCCAGCCCGACAGGAGATCACGTCCCCTCAGTTTCCCATACCGGACCAACATAACCCCGTTTTCATACAGGTTTGATAAAGTCCCCAAAAGACGATAGTGTCCAGCAGTGAAATCTACCGGTACATCAAGGAGTCTGGCCCCCATCTGCTGCTCATGCACCTTTGCAATAAACATCTCCACACCTGCTTTTCGTTCTTCAAAAGCAAGCAGGCCCGACGTACCGAGTGGCCATTGCCCTTCGGCCTGGACTTTTTTGCAAAAATCGCCCATTGTTCCGGCAAGTCCAGAGCGGACCATTTCCTCTTCAACATAATATTTATCGAGGCCGGACACCTCAAACATCTCTCGATCATCCGGCAGATCTTCGCCGGTGTCCAACCTGATGCCAAGACAGTCATTGATAAAAAATTTTTGCGGATTTACATAAAACCTAAGGAGATCGGCCAGGAGTACCTTCTCAATTTTTTCGTTAAGCTCTCCCTGCCACCAGTCGACAGGTGGTTGCGCGCCCCGCTGCAGGGTCTGTGCAGTTTTACAGGAATAGCTGTCATAACTGAACAGTCCTGAAACACTCCCTTCCCTAAAATATTTTCTACTGAAGGGGTGAAGCGGATGACGTACGACAAGGTCTTTTACACCGTATCCGGTTTCAAGCACTTCCAGGAATTCGGTCACCACAACCGAGGGAGGAATCACTTCATTGGTTCGGATCGACTGGCCAATATAGCTCAGATAGAGATGCGATCTTGCTGCCAGCAGTGCCTCCATGAACTGATACCTGTCATCGGCACGGGGGGAACGATCCCCCGGCCGGAAATCGTTTCCCATAAGGTCGAAGGTATCGTGGCTGTCGTTTTTTGGAAAGACCCCATCACAAAGACCGATGAGGCATACCACTTTAAAAGGTATCGAACGCATTGGCAGCATGGAGCAGAAGGTGAGCTGACCACGCAGAAAACCGGTACTGGAGCGACTCTCTTTGGCCGACTGGTTGAACCATTCACAAATGACCTTAAACTCAACTTCGCCAGTATGAAACGGACTGATCGACTCGGCAAGCTCTGCGACGATGGCCCGCAGTTCCACCAACTCCTGTTCATAATCGTCGCCAAAGAGCTGTGCAATGATTACCAGGAGCGTCTCCGACCACTCGCCAACCCTACGGTTCTTCCGGAAATCTTGCCGCGCTCCTTCAACCACCTCAACAAATTGACAGAGGCCACCCAGGGCGTAGGCCCCTCTCCCCTCGATATCGGCAAAAGGAAGTACGCCATCGATACTTTCGTCGGTCTCAATTGCATAGCCCATCAGCAATCGGTCAAGTCCCGCCTGCCAGGTGGTCTCATCAAAACCCGGGAGCCCCGCCTCACTTCGTTGCTTGCCGGACAAACCCCAGCGGATTCCGGCACCGACAACCCATTGTTGCAGGATGTCGAGATCCGGAGGCGACAGCTGGAACTGGGGAAAAACTACTGGCTGACGCAGCAGATCCAGTAATTCACTCCAGCCGAACCTGCCGGTAAAAAGATCGAGGAAACTGAGAAATGCGGCGATTACGGAATTGCGCCTGCGAATACTGCGATCAGCGATGGAATGCTGGATACCTTCAAAGACGGCAGGAATCAGCGGCGCGTATTCCTGGATATCAGGGGCCATGACGATTATATCCCGCAACTCCAAGCCAGGATCCCGGTACAGCAGGTGGAGAAGGTGATCTTTCAGAACAGCTATTTCCCTTAGTTTTGAATGGCAGGAAACCACTTGGATAGAGTCGTCCATCGCAGCTGACTGGGGCTGCTGTCCAACCGGCAAACTGCCATCCAGCAAATCGGCCTGAACTCTTTGTAAGAGTGTACCTTCTGCATACTTTTTGCCCTTGAGAGGATCATCGTAACTGGAAAACTCCAGGGCAAAATTGGCACCTTCCAGCATCAAATTCTGCAAATCACGACCTTGCCTGCCAAGAACAGCCAGAAGCGGATGGTGATCTTCTGTATCTGTTTGTTGTAATTCGGAAGATTTACGGACCATCCGTTTAAACTGCGTTCTCTGGCTCTCCACATTTCCCCAGTAGTTGCGACATGGGGAAAGAAGGAAGAAATGGACATCCATATGGTTTGACAAACTGTCAAGATAACTTAAGAAAATCGGTGGGATAGTGTGCAAACCTATAACTGATATTCTTTTGGGTAACAAATCAGCGAGACTTTTACCATTCGTTAGCCGCTCAATCACCTGGCTAAACTGCATGCCGCGATGCACCTCTCCACCGGGTTGGACCAACAGCCTTTGCCAAAGATCCATCTGCCAGCCCTCCGCCGGTTGGACGGTGGCAAGAACACCACGCTCCCATTTTGAAAGCATATCGGGCCGCATAACCTGATACTGATCAAAGATGTTTGCCAGACGACGAGCGAGCTGGAATCTCTTCAGAGCGCTGTTTTCCCCTGAAATATATGCGCTCAGCGGCTGGTACACCTCCCTGGAAAGATCCCTGAGCAGTCCATCAAGCCGCCAGGTAAGGGCCTGTCTTCGGAAGCCATCGGGGCTAATGCCCATCCCCAGTCTATCGGCAACAAATCCCAGAAAATCGAGGGGCAGGAAAAATTTAAAGTTACAGAAACAGCGAAACTCGTCAGCCAGGGTTTGAGCAATCATCCGCTCCATGCCCTGGCTCTGGATGAGAAACAACTCCATGGAAAAAAGATCCGGTTGCTTATCCGCCTGCATGACCTCGGCCATGTGACGCAACAGATTTTCGGTGCGGTTAGAGACGTGGAGGTAGAACATTAGTGCCTTACTCCTGAAAGCCTGTCATTCAGTTCAATACCCCCTTGAGGGGTGTTCAGTTCAATACCCCCTTGAGGGGTGTTCAGTTCAATACCCCCTTGAGGGGTGCAAAAAACAAGAAACCTGGAGAGTGTTTTAAAATTAGAAACT
>WTAT01000525.1 GCA_013139415.1 Desulforhopalus sp. | reverse complement strand
GCTTCAAAGGAACTTCTGACCGTTGGGCTACTGGCAACCCCCTTGAAACCAAGCTCCATTGCCTCTTTCTTCAGACTTTCAAACTCTTTGGGTGAGACAAAACGCTCGACAGGGAGATGTGATCGGGATGGCTGCAAATATTGTCCCAGAGTGAGGATGTCACATCCATTTTTCAACAGATCAACCATGGTAGCTCGCAACTCATCCACTGTCTCACCAAGTCCGAGCATAACACCACTTTTAGTGGGAGTTTTGGGACTAATTTTCTTTGACTGGTTTAACAACTCGAGGGAACGTTCATAGATTGCCTCGGGGCGTACTCGTGAATAGAGGCGGGGGACAGTCTCCAGATTGTGGTTGAGAACATCAGGACCGGCATTCAGGATTTGGACAAGAGCGTCCCAGTTACCTTGTAAATCGGGGATAAGAAGTTCAATTCGGGTCCCCGGTGATTGCCTGTGAACCTCTTTAATTGTTTGAACAAAATGGGAGGCTCCGCCATCTGGAAGATCATCACGTGTCACAGATGTAATAACAGCATATTTGAGACTAAGAGATGTAACAGCTTCAGCAACCCTGACGGGTTCTTCCGGGTCAGGCGGCCCAAGTGGCTTGTGGGAAACTGCACAAAAACCACAATTTCTGGTACATCGCTCTCCAAGGATCATAAAAGTCGCAGTGCCCTTAGAAAAGCACTCGAACTGATTAGGACACTGTGCCTCCTGACAGACGGTGGTGAGGCTGTTGTTGCGAATGAGTTTTCTCATACGCTCATACTCAGGTCCACTTGGCAGCTTGCGCTTCAGCCACTTAGGTTTACGAACCTGTATATTACCAGTATCTAGTATCTTCACGTGGTACCACCTGTTATAAGAGTTTTATCGGCAGATGTAAATTGTCGGTTAAATACCCGCGCAAGCTGATGAATAACCGTTTTTTTCACATCTGAAAAAACAATCGATTCCCTGGATTCCCGGGCAACAGAAGTAACACCGACACCTGAAAGGCCACAGGGTTGAATCCAACTGAAATGTTCAAAATCCAGGGTGACATTTAATGCAAGGCCATGAAAGGCCACCCCATGTCGAACACGGATGCCAATGGAACCGATCTTATTATCTCCTACCCAGATTCCCCTGTTTCTCTCATCACGACCTGCATTTACACCGAAAGCAGAACCACTTGCAATCATCACTTCTTCCAGCATCTCAACATAGGTTTTCACCGACAGTTTAGCCTCTGGTAGATGTACGATGGGATATATTACAATCTGTCCGGGACCATGATAGGTGATATCGCCTCCCCTTTCGGTTTGGACAATATCTACCCCTCTACTTTTAACAAATTCTTCACCAACCGTAAGGCTTCCCAGTCCGCCTCTTTTACCAAGAGTGAAGACAGCGGGGTGTTCGGTAACAAGAAAGATGTCAGGCCTACCCTTTTCAAAAAGACGCCACTTCACACAATCCTGCTGAAACTGATGTGCGTCCCGGTAATCCATCGTCTCCAGATCAATAAGATAGGCCTTCATCATATTTTCCTGTCCTCTAATGCCCAGCGATTAGCCACAGAGACATGGATTTCGAGCGGCCTGGGTTTCATCCAGACGTTTGACTTTAAAACGAGTGGGAGAGTTATGTAATAACTCTGGATCAGCCTCAGCCTCGTGAACAACATTTTTTACCACCTCAATAAAGGTGTCAAGTTCTTCAAGACTCTCTGTTTCCGTCGGCTCGATCATGATAGCGCCGGGCACAACCAAGGGAAAATAAATGGTTGGAGGATGGTAGCCGCAATCCATAAGACGCTTGGCCATATCCAGGGTACTGACATTATTTTCCTGCTGATTCTTATCAGAAAAGACTGCCTCATGCATACAGGGTCTATCATAGGCAAGATGGAGATGATCTTTGAGCTTCACCTTGACATAGCTGGCATTCAACACAGCATATTGACTGGCCTTTTTCAGGTATTCAGCACCCATAGTCAAGATGTAACTGTAAGCCTTGACCAAAACACCATAATTGCCATGGAAACCATGCATACGGCCAACAGAGTCAGGCCCCTCCTCTTGCCGGTAGCTTGTGCCATCAAATTCAACCCTTGGCGAAGGGAGAAATTTTTTCAATTCTTCCACTACGCATACAGGGCCGGCACCAGGGCCACCACCGCCGTGGGGAGTGGAAAAGGTCTTGTGCAGATTAAGATGGAGAACATCTACACCACATTTTTTCAGGTCAACGATTCCCATGATGGCATTCATATTGGCACCATCCCCATAGACCAGACCTCCTTTTTCATGGACAATTTCAGCTATCTCGCGGATATTCTCCTCAAAAAGACCTAAGGTGTTGGGGTTGGTTATCATAATCCCGGCAGTCTCTTCATCCATCAGGTCACGTATTTGATCCACATTAAGGATCCCACGCGGACCGGATTTTATAGGTATGGGTTTGTAGCTACAGAGAGCTGCACTGGCAGGATTGGTACCATGGGCCGTATCCGGCATGAGGATCTTAGATCGCTTTTTCCCTTTGCTCTGGTGATAGGCGTCAAAAATCAACATCCCTGCCAACTCACCATGGGCACCAGCTGCCGGCTGAACGGAGACAGCATCAAGCCCGGTGATCTCGGCAAGAAAATTTTGCAATTCATAAATTATACGCAGGGTGCCCTGGCAATACTCATCATCTATCAGCGGATGCGCCGAGGCAATCTCTTCTGCTCCAGCGTGTTTTTCATTGATTTTCGGATTGTATTTCATGGTACAGGAGCCCAAAGGATACATCCCGGTATCAACACCAAAATTCCACTGGGAAAGCCTGGTATAGTGACGTACGACCTCTCCTTCACTCAGATCAGGAAAATCAGGTCCTTCGCCGCACAGCTCTTCTGCAAGAGATGCTGCGGGAACATCGCTATCCGGGATGCTCATCCCGTTTCTTCCTTTTTTCCCTTTTTCCCAGAGGAGAGGCTCCTCCATAATCAGTCCGCTTTTTCCTGGCCCATTCTTCATTTTTGCACCTCACTGATAACTGTATCCAGAACTTCTTTTGATGCGGTTTCGGTAACACAAAAGAGATATCGGTTGTCAAAGCCTGGATAATATTTGGCAAGACTTACCCCAGCTACAATCTTCTGCTCCATGAGCCGCTTCTGAACAGGTCCGTAATCATCTTTGAACTCAACAACAAACTCATTAAAAGTCGGTGCAGAGAAACAAACAGTGGCTCCGGCGTCTTTTAGCCCTTGTTTCAGGTATTCCGACTTGTCATAGTTCAACCTGGCAAGTTTTTTTAGCCCGGTTCCCCCAAGGGATGCCATATACATTGCAGCTGTGAGGGTGCATATACCCTGATTGGAACAGATATTGGATGTTGCTTTCTCACGCCTGATGTGCTGTTCGCGGGTAGCAAGGGTTAGGACATAGCCACGGTTACCCTCAATATCTGTAGTCTCACCGACCAGACGTCCCGGGAGATTTCTGACATATTTTTGTTTACAACCAAACATACCAAGTCCAGGTCCGCCAAAAGACTTGGGCATCCCAAAACTCTGCCCTTCACCACAGACGATATCTGCACCGGCACTGCCTGGATTTTTCAATAAGCCAAAAGCCATTGGTTCAGAAAAACTTGCGACAAACAGGGCGCCGGCCTGATGAATAGCCTCTGCGGCCTGCTCCATCTCCTCAATCACACCAAAGAAATTAGGCGACTGGAGAGCTACAGCGGCCAAGTCTTTTTCGCCTGCAAGAGATGAAAGATCTGTTCGGCCATCTTCCAGGAAGGGTAATTCAATTATTTCAAACTCGGTCGGCTGAAGATAAGTGCGTACCACCTCACGAAAGTGTGGGTGGATGGCGGAAGACATAGCCACACGCTTTTTCTTTTTGGCAATGCGCAGCCCCATGAGCATGGCCTCAGCCAAGGCTGAAGCACCATCATACATGGAGGCATTAGCCACATCCACCCCAAGAAGTCTGGCGGTCAGGGTCTGGTATTCAAAAAGGCCCTGCAGAGTACCTTGGGCCATCTCGGGTTGATAGGGCGTGTAGGCTGTTAAAAATTCGGAGCGCCCCATTATATAAGGAATGCTACTTGGTATGTGATGTTGATAACGCCCGGCACCAATGAGCACAGAATGCTCTGACGACACCTTCATCATTGACCTGATTTCGGCCATATACTTATTTAGGTCCCACTCCGTTTTCGGAGCAGGCAGAGCCATCTCCTTATCATAACGACACGACTCGGGGACGGTCCTGAAGAGTTCTTCAAAATCCTTTACCCCAATAGCATCAAACATATTCCGAATATCTTCATCGGTATGTGGCAGGTAACGCATGGTATATCCTCGCTCGTAGAATTGACTTCCATCCACAGAGATTATTCGCCCTTAAGAACTCCAAGGTAAGCATCGCGGTCAAGAAGCTGATCAATTTCCTTAACATCCGTAGGTTTGATCTCAACGATCCACCCATTATAGGGTTCTTTGTTAAGAAGTTCTGGTGCGTC
This sequence comes from Desulforhopalus sp., assembly GCA_013139415.1. Taxonomy (GTDB): domain Bacteria; phylum Desulfobacterota; class Desulfobulbia; order Desulfobulbales; family Desulfocapsaceae; genus Desulforhopalus_A. Next base: position 1,540 of record WTAT01000525.1, on the reverse strand, counting down.
TTCAAGGTCTTCATTAACTGCAACGACCTCTCCAGCGATAGGAGCGTAAAGCTCAGATACAGCCTTGACTGATTCCAGGGTGCCGAATTCATCACCTTCTTCAAAGCTATCACCCACAGCAGGTAACTCAACAAAAACTATGTCCCCCAACTGATCCTGGGCGTAGTCACTAATCCCAATCTTTACTGTGTCGCCTGAAGCCTTGACCCACTCATGATCTTTTGTGTAGCGTACATCTTCAGGTAAATTCAGTTCATGAACCTCTTTCATTGTATCTCCTCCTTTTTTAGAACATTTCTTTCATGGGCCGACGGGCTGTCCTGTCCGGCCTGATATCACGACGTATTTCAACCTTGATTTTACGTTTTCCATCTGTCAGCATCACAATATCTCCCGGCTTGAATTGGCGGTCGACCTTAATAAAGCCACAGGAAAGTCCCCGGGGTGCAAATTCTTCGGGTTTTCCATTTTCAATAGATGTAGCAATACTGACGATTTTCTCATCCACACGACCAATTGCCATATCGGTTGCACAGGTCAAGATTATCCCAACTCTGGCTCCATTGACATCTGCGACATATGACTTGTCAGAAACAGCCATCTTCCTAGGATCATATCCTGCAAAAGCAAGGGTATACTCCACCAAAGAGAGTGACGTTAAGGCCTCTGCACCGATAAAATCTTTACTAAATTTTCCATCCTCACCCCTGTCAGCCAGGGCAAATGGCCAAGGGTTTTCTCCAAAGGGCCAAGCGCCAACATCTTGATGGGAAAGGGGCAACACAGCTCCTGCCCGCAAAGAGTCACGGGCAGCAAGACCACAGGGCTGTATAGAATTCTGCTCACCCGCTCCAAGTAAACTTTGCCAAAGAGAGACAACTTTTTCGGCAGAAACGAAAATTTCAAAACCAAATTCACCAGTATAACCGGTACGGGAAAGGAGAATAGGGGTACCATCATTCAACTCGACAGCCTCAGCTCCATTTACACCTTTAGCAAACCAGCCTTTAAAGGAGAAATAGGGAAATCCCTCAAAAACTGCGCTCGGATTCTTGAGAAGTTTTCCAAGTATTTTTGCAGCATTGGGGCCTTGGATATCTACCTTTCCCACTCGGTCGGTTAGGTCTTTTATTGCAACCTGCATCTCCCCGGCATGCTCTGCAAGGTGTGATGCAATTTCCCCACCCATTCCTGCATTGACGACCACCATATAGAGGCTGGCAGTAACCTGGGAAACAATACTGTCATCTAAAACGTGGCCTTCCTTGGTCAGAAAGAGGCCATAAACTGAACGCCCTTCAGCCAATCCTGTTTTCTTTAAACCAAGACAACGCTCCAGATCTTTTGAAAAGCATTTCTGCAGTAAAGCTCTTGCGCCTTCACCTTCCACAGTAACAACCGCCATGTGGCTTGTATCAAAGAGTCCAGCAGAGTTTATAACAGCCAAGTGCTCTCCCTTAACACCCAGGGGATACCACAGGGGCATATCATAGTCACCAAAGGCTGCCATATTGGCGCCATTTTCCAAATGCCAATCATG
>WTAT01000561.1 GCA_013139415.1 Desulforhopalus sp. | reverse complement strand
GTGGGGGGGATTTAGGAGTGTTTCGCGTAAGATGGGCACCCGAGAGTGGAAAGACAAAATGGAGCACCCAGGTCTTGGAGTTTCCCGACGAGATGGTGGTTGACGGCAAATGGCCAGTTGTTTGCCTTGATAACTGGTCAAAGAGCGACGAAGCACAGCTGATGCTCCCAAAATTAGATCAAGAAGGATCGCAACGTGAGAATCTTGACTTCATCGAGAATAGCCTTGCAGAGATCCCTATGTCAAACATTAAACAAAGTCATTTCGAAATGACGCTTGTTTATCCACATTTTTCAGTCGACACGATGATGGAAGTAATGGGATATCGGCTAGAATTGCTCGATAAATTGGAGTCGTTGGGAATTGGCGCCCCTGGGCTTTGGCGACGAATTTCAACAAAAGAACGGCAACAAGATGATACATGTAGGACGATGATGACGATTTCACCGAAACCCACCGCTCTTTATAATGACGTTGATAAAGGCTTGAAAAACTTAAAGTGAAAGTCTTCCTGGACCTTCTTCACATAAAATTTTGGACAACGTAGTCGAACTTACGAGCGCAGTCAACACTGCGCTTTAAAGATTTTACCAAAGAATCTTGAGTTACTGGAATTATCTCTTACGTGAGAGCATTCGTTTTCCACATTTTTTCATCTGGTAGATATGAAAGTACTATCGTGCATCCGGTTTGACTGAAGTGGAGTTACTTTTTCCTCGATAATCTGGAACAACTTCCTATCTTCCACCGCTTCTATCGGTTATGGTTTATTCGATATATCTTGACCATCGGAGAAGAAAATTTTCAATAAATGATGATGTCTTTTCGCACATCATTTCTTTTGAGGAAGGTATGCGGACTCGCTAATCATTTGTTTGGCATGATGTGGAGAATATACAATGCGAGAAGATAAACGTTGGAAATACTTTGAGTGCAAAAGATGTGGGCATTGTTGCACGAGCATTGATCTCCCTCATGATCCTAAGAGTATTTTTGAAATAGCAGAATACCTTAGCCTTACTGTTAACGACACTATCGATAAATTTTACGGTTTGATTACAGAAGACGGTAAGCACATAGAGTTTCAATCAAATAAAAGGAATCCTGGCCCATTTTTATTCAATGACTCCAAAATCAAAAAGCCTGTAAAATTTACCCTGTTATACCTTATGGGTGCCGAGATTTTCCTTTCGATACACCGGGAACACTTGAGTGTCCTGAAGCTTGCAAAGTTATTGACAGAATAAGGCAAGAAAATGCCTAATATTTTGCGCCACAAAAGGAAAAAGGGAACATATTTAATTTACATAACAAAATAATGCACCGAAAAAATCGGTGATCAATGCGTTAATATTGCCACATTGAAGATATGGCCATTCTTCTAACGCTCCAACAGTACCTTACTACTGTAAATGTAATCAATAAGGTGTATTAAATACCTAACAACACCCAAAGGTCTTCTTTGCCCTTTGAAAAGCAAGATTTTCCTGACAGGAAAAAATAATATCAAAGCCCAGATGGTTCCAGAGAATCTTGGACTGTACGATCCCAGGCTCTCAAGAAAAGAAGGCAGGTTTTGATCGATAGGAGATATCTGGACTTTGCAAACCGGGCATCCAGAGCCCTTTTACATACGAGATGAGTCAAGCGAAGACACGACCCTTTTTTCTAATCGTAATGGTCTTGACATGTTTCATGTTGTATCACAAGACATTGCTAAAGTCTAAAGCGGACTTGTCCCTTCTTGTTGTTCCTGTTTCCTTACCCTCGAAACCAGCGAACGGCTATTTGATCTAGTCCACAGTTTTGTATCCATTTGTTAAATAGACATACACCCAGTGTTCTTCTCCCATGAATAGAACCGATCTTGATTTCTTCCCTCCGAGTTTTTGAGCTACTCGTTTGGAAGCACTGTTCTGAGTATGAATTATGGATATGAGTCTTTTCTGCCCCAGCGCGTCTTCGGCATTATGCCCTGCATGCGCGAGCTGCTTCAGTTGCGTATCCGTTGTTCCAGTATTTAGACTTGATGCGATAGGATATTTCCGTTTCCACGATACCATCAATTTCTTGATGAAGAAGTCCGGCAATGCCGATGAACTCACCTTTTGGTTTCAATTGCACCTTCCAAAAGCAATGACCGTATCTCTCGTATTGAGCTAAGATCTTGTGGACCATTTCCTTGGTTTCACCAAGATTCAGTATTTTGGGGAAGAACTTCATGACTTCGTTATCACCAGTCAGTTGATACAACAAACCATAATCGCTAATAGTCACTTCCACTATCTCCAGACGCGATGTCTCTGTAATAGAGTTCACTATCATCTGTGCCTTCGCATAATGTGCCGGAATCTCAGATCGGAGACAACCGGGCCGATTCACGATTCAGTGCTATTTGTGGTTATGCCTTTGCGCAGTTTGATTCAACCTGATCCCCACTGGGCTATTGTGATTCACTTTGCCCAATTTTCAACCTGAAGCTTTGGGACTCGTTTAAAATGCTTATCGTTGTTTGTAACAAGGGTCATTTTTCGACTTCTTGCATGGGCGGCAATCATCATATCCATTGAGCCTATAATGTTGCCCTCTGCCCGAAGGAAAACCCTTATCTTTCCGTAATGTTCCGCTGCTTCCTGATCCCAGGAAATAATACTGAGATGCCGAACGAAATCATCAATTATTGGTCTGTTCACCTTTTTCGATGATGAGTGCTCAACCCCATAGATCAATTCTGCATAAGTAACCACGGATATATAAAGCTGGGTCATTTCAGTTTTCTTAAAATGTTCAAACACTTGCAAGGGGCGTTCTCGGATAATATAACTGCAAATATCCGTGTCGAGCATGTAGAGAGTCATTTAAAAATATCCCTCTCTTCCACTTCTAATTGTTCTCTTTCCTGCATAAAATCAGGAGTTGGCTTGTTTTCTGAAAGAAAGAACTCATCCCAAGAATCAGGTTTTTCCGATAAAATAACCTTTGATCCTTCTCTATGGATATAAACTTCTTTGCCTTTGAATCGAAACTCTTTAGGCAAGCGAACTGCCTGGCTACGACCATTTTGAAATATCTTTGCTGTTTCCATTGTGCTCACCTTTTAACTGAAATAACTTGATACCTGAAATATAATATATATCGCGGTATATATCAAGCTGTTTTGCTCTTTCAAGTTTTTATTAGCCTTGTTCAACCAGATATCAAGATGTTTCCATTTTTTCGGCCCACATCCCTACGCAATCTCCCTGGTGTCCCTCACCTGGCATCCAACTTCCACCTCAAAACCCCCAAGGCAATGCTCTTGCTATTGGTTAAGAGTATATGTTAAGCAAATGACTTAACAAAAAATTGCACGCAACTATCCATGGAGAAGCCGAAATAAGCCGGTTCTTTAAACTCCACAAAATATTGTCAGGAGCAAAAATGAAACTTATCGTTGGCAACAAAAATTATTCGTCATGGTCATTACGGGCATGGTTGTTTCTCGCCATAAATGACATCTTGTTTGACGAAGAGAGCATCGCGTTGTCTACGGAAAACACACGCTCTGAAATAGCAAAACACACCAGTGCCGGCAAAGTTCCCGTTCTTCATGATAATGACCTTACTGTATGGGATTCTCTAGCCATCTGTGAATATATCTCGGAACAATACTTAAATGGCAAGGGTTGGCCAGCTGATGCAAAAAAAAGAGCCACTGCACGATCATGTTGTGCTGAAATGCATTCGGGATTTTTTACTCTCAGGGAAACAATTCCGATGAATTGCAGGGCAGCAAACCGCAGTGTTCCAATAACCGCTGGCTTACAAAAAGAAATATCCCGCATTGATAGTATTTGGACCGACTTAAGAGTCCAAAACTCCAATCACGGACCTTGGTTATTCGGTGCGTTTTCCATTGCAGATTGCATGTTTGCTCCCGTAGTATTTCGGTTTACTACGTACAACGTCGCAGTATCAGAAAGTTCCCAAAAATATATGACAAGTGTCTTAGAGAATCCCAAGATGCAGCTTTGGCTGGAACAAGCCAGAAAAGAAGTAGAAACAATAGATAGTGAGGAAGTTGGAATATAGTATATTGCCCAACCAGACCACGACAGCCTCCTGCAAAATAGCAGGAGGCCAAGCAAAAGAAACGCTGCCAACCTTTCTTAACAGGATTATTATCTGCTTAGGGACTAGAAATAGTCTTTTTCAGATATGTAACAATATCATCACTCTCATACATGGATGTATCCCCATCTATCAAAAAAGGAACCATGCCCTTGCCGCCGACACTGAGTACCACTTCCCTCCCTGGTGTTCCAGATGCTGCATCTATCGTGGTAAAATCTTTACTCTCTTCCAGACCAAATTGGCTGGCCGCCAATAGTACTTTCTTGCAAAACGGGCAACTAGCGCTCAAGTAAAGTTGAATCATCGCATCACCAAGTAATAAATTTTAGTTCGTCTCCATACTGAAAACCAAGTAGGTTATGCTCGAACCCCTGTACCCTTTTTAAGAAGATAGAGAGTGAACGAAAAGAGTAGCACAGAAAAGAGTACCAGCATCCCCAGCCCCAGCCAGACGTTAATATCTGAAATCCCGAGAAAACCATAACGAAAACCGCCTATCATGTAGACGACAGGATTGGCTCTGGAGAGAGTCTGCCAAAATTCCGGGAGCAGGGAAATTGAGTAAAACACGCCGCCAAGATAGGTCAGCGGCGTAATTACAAATGTAGGTATAATCGAAATGTCATCAAACTTTTTCGCAAAAATGCCATTGATCATGCCGGCAAGCGAAAAGACAAAACTTGTCAGCAGCGCAAAAAGAACAATAAACGCAAGATTAAAAGGAGGCAGCCTGACAAAAAAAAGGCTAACTACCGATACCAGGATTCCTACACAGATTCCACGCGTCATACCCCCTGAGATATAGCCAATAACCATCACCCAATTTGGTGTTGGACTGACAAGCAACTCTTCAACGTTACGCTGGAACTTGGTGCTGAAAAAACTGGAAACGGTATTTGAGTATGAATTGGTGATAATTGACATCATGATCAGACCCGGAGCGATGAATGCCATATAATCATACCCGCCGATATTACCAAGTTGTGAGCCGATAAAACTCCCGAAAATGATAAAATAGAGGGTAATCGTTATCACCGGTGGTACAAGCGTCTGAACCCAGATCCGGAAGATCCGTATCATCTCTTTGCGGGCGATGCTTGTTAAGGAGATCCAATTTCTTGTCATTATTCCACCATTTCCATGAAAAGTTCTTCAAGCCGGTTTGCCTTGTTGCGCATACTGTCAACGACAATGCCCTGGAGGTCAAGATGCTTGAAGATACGATTCATTGATTGAGACTTATTCTTGGTCACCTCTATTGTTGTGTCATCTACAACAGAGAATACCGTATTTTCAAGCGGCGCAACTCCTGCGACGGGGTCTTTCGTGTCAAAAATGAAAGTTTCCTTATCAAGCTTACGAAGAAGTTCCCGCTTGCTGGTGTTTTCGACAATTTTTCCGTGGCTGATAATAGCAATTTGATTACAGAGTTGTTCTGCCTCTTCAAGGTAATGGGTGGTTAAAATGATTGTCCTGCCCTGGCTGTTTAATTCTTGGAGAAAATCCCACATTCCTCTGCGCATTTCCACATCTACCCCTGCGGTGGGTTCATCAAGAATCAGCAGTTTTGGTTCATGGACAAGACCACGGGCAATCATGAGTCGACGCTTCATTCCACCGGAAAGTTCACGAGCGACTACATTTCGTTTTTCCCATAGCCCCAATTTCTTGAGGTATTTTTCCGAACGGATCAAAGCCTCGCCGCGGTCAATACCATAATAACCGGCCTGCTGGGTGACGATGTCCTGTACTTTTTCAAAAATCGAAAAGTTGAATTCCTGGGGAACAACACCAATTAAGCGTTTTGCTGCTGGAAAATCGAGATCTATATCAACACCGAAAACGCTTACCTTGCCAGCTGTTTTTGTGACAAGAGAGGTGATGATGCCAATCGTCGTGGTTTTACCGGCACCATTAGGACCAAGTAGACCAAAGAATTCTCCTTCCTTAACGTCCAAAGTGAGTCCATTGAGTGCTTTGAACCCACCTTTGTATTTTTTTTGCAAGTTGGCAATGGACAAGGCAAACATTATCTGTAATAACCTATAATTATTTAATTAATTTCACAAAATAGTCGACGATTTCTTCAGACAACTTTCGTCCGTCAAGCTCTGATATTTGCACAATACCTGTCGGGCAGGTGATATTAATTTCAGTCAACTGTTCATCGATTAAATCCAGGCCGGTAAAATGGATTCCATGTTTCAGCAGCCAGGGCCCCACATCGGCAATTATCATTTGCTCTTTGGGAGTTAACACAGCCTGCAGCGCATCGCTACTGGCAAAATTGGCATGGTAACCCTGTTTAGGCCGTCGCATGGCGGCACCGATAAACCTGTCACCAAGCATCATCACCCGCTTGTCACCTTTATAAACATTCTCAAGGAATTTCTGCACCATAACAGGCTGCCTTCCTCCACTGGTGTAAGAAGTAACCAGTACCTGGTCTGATGGCTCTATCTTTTGTACCGATTTACCCTGAAAACTATCGAGGGATTTAATAACGCCAGTCCCATGTTTAAGCAGGAAGTGCTCTATCACTTCAGAGTCTGAACTTACCAGGGTCGGTGGCATGTATTTTATAAAAGGGAGGGCAATCAGCTTTTCATTGAAATCCCGGAGCGATGACGGACTGTTAACAACAAGCGTTCCGGCAAGAGAAAGCAGCTGCGTCGCATAATGAAACGCCAAATCATACGGCGGTTCTTTACGCATAAAAATCAGGGAATAATCTCCAAGGGCTTTTACCTGTTTTTTTCCAGAATTGTCTGTAGCGATTACAGCAGCATGGGTCTCAAAGAAAAGGTTCTCAATTGTCGCAGTATCAACGGTGATACCAAATTCCCTTGCCTGATTAATAATTGCGAGTGATGTATCCGTCCGAGACACCAAACCCTCGATTGGGTCGAGTACAACTAACCATTCCAATAGTATTCCTCCATTGATACCAGAAAATTAGATACATTATGCATTAATAATTCAAAAAGAAACGTACACTATCACCATAATGCATGGTTGCAAATCAGTTTATTGCCAATAATGGAACTGTATTTGATTACCACACAAGTGTTGCCACACATCTGTAGCATATTCCATAATTGTGTAGCATAGCCTAGGCTAACTTCTTTCAGTACTGTGACAAACATTCAATCCAGCCAACTCCCCCACTACCTTCTCATCTTTCTCCCATCTCCGCCAACTCTAAGTTCCAGTGTTTTTTTACTTTTGCAGCACATTTTCTCCAGCCTCAGATCTTTCTGGCACTGCATATGCTAGTGAGATATTGACCAAGATAGGCAGAACTGGAGAGAGCACTCCTCCAGCAGACTCTGGGAGACACTAATAATGACATCTTTTCAACAACATACACCAAGCACACTCTTTTCCACAGAACATGCATGTGTAACCTATCTGTTTCAGAAGCGCTGGCCTTATGGCTTCAAATGTCCCTTCTGCAAGAGAGTGCAAAATGACATGGCTCCTGCCTATACTGTGGTCTGCCGATACTGCCGCAAACAAACCTCCATTACCGCCCACACCCTGATGCATGGCAGCAAAAAGAATCTGGTCGCCTGGATGCGGGTGGCCTCACAATTCTGCTTCCACGACCAGGGAATCAGTGCCCGGGAACTGCAACGGCTCATGGAACTTTCCTGTTACCAGACAGCCTGGAGCTGGCTGCAGAAAATTCGGCGTGGTGCCGCTCTGGCGGAATCGGCTCCATGCCGAGGGACCGTACTTTTTGACGTACTGCCTTTGCAAATTTCAGCAGTACCCCAAAAGAAAACCCTCGATATCGGTATTGCTTTGGAACTGGGCCACGATAAACCGGCATTGGCACGAGTTCGACTCTGGGTGCTCAACCAAAAGTTACCGGAGGAGGTTACCGCTGCCGTCAACACTCTCATAGAAAAAAACACAATTCTACTCATCCGTAATCAGCAATGGCTGAATCTGAATGATTTCCATGAATCTTATCGTCCAGTAGCTCCAACTCCCAAACAGCTGGCGCAAGGATATTTGCTGATGCAGAAAGCTGCAAACTGGCTGGATAGACTGTATCGCGGAGCAATCGATTCCAGTTACCTGCAAAGCTATCTTGATGAATTCTGTTTTCGGCATAACACCGCGTCCTGGCCGGATCGCCTTGCTGTCCTTGATCATCTGCTGACCGGTTTGATAAGCTCTGACGACGACATAAGCGCCCAACCAACAAGCAAGGGGCCTATATCATGAACAACAGAATACAGCTAGGTTTACTTTTAATTTTCCTGACCATTCTTGGGGTTCTCGGATACAACGCCTGGCTGTGGGAAACGACACCTCCTGAACGTAGCTACACTGAATTTCTCACGGACCTTGGAAGCAGTCAGATCACCTCAGTACATCTCAAGGGTGGTGAACTCCGCGGTGAAGACAAGATCGGCAGACAGTTCAGAACGTTCACTCCGGATCTCCCCACCCTTATACCAAAATTACTTTCAGCAGAGGTAAACATCACTGCCGAGCAGCCACCGGCCCTGTTCGACCGACTGATACCTATGACTTTTCTCATGATACTTCTGACTTCTATTTGGCTGATTTTCACCAAAGGTTCTTTCAGCGGTGGAAAAATATGGAAGGAAAATCGTTTCCAGGTCAGAGCAGAACCAGCTGACATGAAAACCTTTGCTGACGTTGCCGGCATCGACGAGGTTCAGGATGAGCTAAAAGAAATCGTCGATTTTTTGAAAAACCATGAGAAATACAACCTGCTTGGCGGTCGCATCCCCAAAGGTGTGCTGCTCCAAGGCCCACCTGGTACCGGCAAAACGCTGCTTGCCAGGGCCATCGCCGGGGAAGCCGTGGTACCCTTCTATTTAATTGGCGGCTCTGATTTTGTGGAAATGTTTGCAGGAGTTGGAGCGTCCAGGGTGAGAGAGCTTTTCAGGCTTGCGAAAAAAAATGCGCCCTGCATCGTATTTATAGATGAGATTGATGCAATCGGCAGCAAGAGAAGCAGCGGCAACGGCTCCCACGAAGAACGGGAACAGACCCTGAACGCCCTGCTGGTCGAGATGGATGGTTTCGCCAGCAATGAAACAGTGATCGTCATCGGGGCAACCAACCGGCCAGATATTCTAGACCCGGCACTTTTACGGCCCGGTAGATTTGATCGGCAATTGACAGTCTCCCTGCCCAATCTTCACGGCAGGGTCAAAATTCTTGAAGTGCACACCCGACCGGTCACCATCTCTCCAGCACTGAATCTGACGGTTATCGCACAAGGTATTCCCGGGTTCAGTGGTGCCGATATTGCAAATCTGGTCAACGAAGCAGCCTTGACTGCCGCAAGATTAAAAAAACAGTCGGTAGAAATGAGTGACTTCGAGGATGCAAAAGACAAAATAATGATGGGTCTCGAACGCAAAAATGCTGCCATAAATGAAAAGGAACGGCGGAAAATTGCTTATCACGAGGCCGGTCATGCCATTGTCGCACGGCTGCTGCCGGATACAGATGAACTCCATAAAATCACAATTATACCACGGGGCATGGCCCTTGGCCTGACCCAGCAGATTCCCATTGAAGAGCGCTATACCTACTCGCTGATATACCTATTGAACCGGATCAAGGTTCTGCTTGGTGGGCGCATCGCTGAAGCGATCGTTTTCAACCACCTTTCCACCGGGGCGGCAAATGACATTGCTGCCGCCACCGACATTGCCAACCGCTTAGTCTGCGAATGGGGAATGAGTAGCGCCATCGGCTCGACAGTGTATCGCCAACAACAGCAACAGTTTCTCGGGAGCCTCGAAACAAAAGGCAATTTCAGTGAGGCTACGGCTCGTGAGATAGACCTTGAGGTCCGCAGGATCGTTAATGACTGCTATGCCGAAACTGAAAAATTACTACGCAATCACAACCGGCTCATTCACGAGCTGGCTGAAGTACTTCTGATAAATGAAACCATTGATGCAGAGGAGATGGAGATAGTTATGGAGTGTTACATGAATTCAAAAAAGAATGAAAAAAACTGCCCTGACGAGCAATACAAAAGCGATTGCCTAGAAACCAAGAGCAACAGAACCGAGGAGATCCTGGCATGAAAAAGTTGAACAATGGTGCAATGATATTTTTCCAACTACTGTGGATCGTTCTGTGGAGTCTACCGGCCGGAGCCATGGATATCGAGGACGCACCGACAAGTGTGACGATTGATTTTCTTCAGGAATTGTATGAACCGGTAAATTTTGATCACCAGATGCATGCTGAGGCCTACGACTGTAATGCATGTCACCACCACACCACAGGCGATGGCACACAAAACAAAACCTGCGGAAAATGTCATGCCAATTCTGAATCATCAGACGACGTCTCCTGTTCCGGCTGCCATCAACAGAAAAAAACAGCACCATCTTCACTTTCGAGCCCCACAGAAAGAGTTCTCTATCACATTGACAAACCCGGAATAAAAGGAGCTTTGCACTTGCAGTGCCTCGGATGCCACCGTACTGAAGAAGGCCCAACTGGATGTCAGGAATGTCACGCATTCACTCCGGAGGGGCGGAAACGTTTTGCAGTGAAAAATTGATGGTGTCGTAAAAAAAATATAGGAGAAAGTAATGCTTAAGAAAACAACCCGAAGGTCCATCCTGAAAAACGGTTTGGCCGGGACAATAGGTACCCTGTTGATACGCCCCAAAAAGGGGGCGTCACATGAAATAAAAAAATACCAGGACAGTATGGGAGTTCTGGTCGACTTGACCCGCTGCGTCGGTTGCAGGAGTTGTGAGGCAGCCTGCAACGCAGAGCAAAATCTTCCACAGCCCGATCAACCTTTCACCGACCAGGCTGTATTTGAAGAAAAAAAACATGGCCAAAAGCGACGAACAGACGAAACCCGCTACACCGTGGTCAACCGTTATGACCTGCCCGGACAGGAGCATCCGCTCTTTAGAAAGGTGCAATGCAATCATTGCCAGGAACCCGCCTGTCTTTCGTCCTGCTTCGTCAACGCCTATACCAAAACACCGGAGGGAGCAGTGATCTACAATTCGGATGTCTGCGTCGGCTGTAGGACTTGTATGGTTGCCTGTCCTTTTTATATTCCGACCTTCAAATATTCAAGTGCGTTTTCACCGCAAATAATGAAGTGTATCTTCTGCTACGATACCAGGCTGAAATACGGCAAACCGCCCGCCTGTGTTGAGGCATGCCCACAGGAGGCGCTGCTGTTCGGCCAACGTGACGACCTTATCAAAATCGGCAGGCGCAGAATAGAAGAAAACAGAGGCAAATATATTGACCATATTTACGGTGAATATGAGGCAGGCGGCACATCATGGCTCTACCTCTCAAACGTCCCCTTTGAGGAAGTCGGATTCAATATGGAGATCCCCCATGAGCCAATTCTTGATTCTGTAAAGAATTTTCTAGGGATTGTACCAATGGTACTCACTATCTGGCCAGCGCTCTTCGCCGGTTTTCACCTGCTGGCAACCCGTAAGGAACAACCCCAGATTACCGAATGTGAAAACGAGGGGGAGAATTCAAAATGAAGACCTTAATTTCTGACAATATCCAATTGCCCGTCGCAGGATCAAACCAAACCGATGGAACACTATGGTCCCTGCGAGAAAGACTTTTACTGGGACTGACGACAACGCAATACCTGCAGCAGTTACGGCGAAATCCGGTAAATTGGATGCTCCTGCTAATTTTCTCAGTGGGGCTACCGCTTCTCCTCCAACGGTACATATACGGGCTTGGCTCGGTGACCCACGCTTCCAACGATTATCCATGGGGACTTTTTCTCGGATTTGGCCTGTTCGGCATGGTTCCGTTATCGGCGTCCGGCTTTCTGCTTGGAACGGCGGTCACTATCTTTGGCCGGGAAGATTTCCACCCCATTGAACGTCTCGCCCTGCTCAATGGCCTGCTGGGCTATTTTTTTGCTGTGGTTTATCTGGAGGTGGACCTTGGCATGCCATGGCGACTTGCCTATCCCATGGTCGTCTCCCTCGGACCTGCCGCAGTCCTCTTTCTGGTTGCCTGGCATGTCGCCACCTATCTCTCGGTGCAGATGGCCGAACTGCTGCCGGCCCTGTTCGAATGGCTTGGCCGACCTGCCTGGAAATATTATATTAAACGAATCACCCTGGGCCTTACCATTGCAGGAATTATTCTGTCCACCCTACATCAGGGTGCCCTTGGAGCACTTTTCACTTATGCTCCTACCAAACTTCATCCGCTCTGGCTTTCTACTGAATTTCTCTGGATCCACTTTCTCTGCTCGGCAGTCTTCGGGGGGCTTTCAATGGTTATCGTCAGCTCAACCTTGATCAATCGTTTCATGCACTGGCGCTGCGGAAAAGCTTTCAGGGAAAACCTTGACCGGATGACGCTGGGACTGGCTAAAGGTGCCTCCTATGCCATGATCACTTATCTGGTAATAAAACTGGTAGCGGTGGCCCATGACAACGAGTGGGAACACCTTCTCACCGGCTGGGGCTTTTATTATCTTATGGAGATAGGTCTTGGAGTAGTACTACCGATGATACTTTTTGCCAAAGGAGTACGCGACGAATCGGTTAAGACAGTTCGAATTGCCGCTTTTATAGCAATAATCGGCATGGTCTGGAATCGTCTGAACACTGCCATTGTCTGTTTCAACTACCAGCTCTATCAGGATGTACCATATTGGAAGGAAATCTGGCTGACCGTGACCCTCTACGGCCTCTATTTTATTGTCTATAGGTTT